>JBASTF010001049.1:0-4806 GCA_049274755.1 Rubrivivax sp.
GCCATCGGCGCCGCGGTGCTGGCCGTCACCGGCGCCGGCGAAGGTTTTGCGCTGCCGCTGGGGCCCACGCCCGAACGTTTCCTGCTGCTGATGTTCGCCATCGGCCTGTTGGCCTCGTGGCTGGGCACGCTGTGCTGGAACGAAGCCAGCCAGCGCTTGCCGACGACCCTGGTCGGCCAGCTCATCGTCTTCGAAACGCTGTCGGCCCTGGCCTATGCCTTTGTGCTGCGTGGCCAGCTGCCGGCCACGGCCACGCTGGCCGGCATCGTGCTGCTGGTGGCCGGTGTGCTGTGGGCGCTGCGCGCCCGGCTGCCGAACCTCAGCGTGAAGATCGTTTGAACAGGCCGCGGCGCTGCCAGCCGATGGCCAGCAGGCCCAGCGCCATCAGCCCGTAGCTGCCAGGTTCGGGCACCGCCGCGGCGATGCTGAGCACACCGTCGCTGTACAGCCGGCTGCTGTCCCAGACCAGGCCGCTGGCCAGCGTCGGCAGCCGCAGCTGGCTGAACTGGCCGCTGGTGCTGCCGAAGTCCAGGAAGTCCCAGCTGTCGCCGGCGCGCAGCGCGAAGCGGCCGTCGAGCGTGATGACAAGATCGCCGCCGGTCAGCGTGACGGCGCCGTCGACGATGAGGCGGTCGAGCTGGCGGCTCGCCGCCGTGTCGGCCTTCAGCACGATGCCGCTGCCCGCGTACATCGTCAGGTCGCCGCCGAGGTGGCCGGTGGCGAACACGGCGTCGCTGTTGGCCGTGGTGCCCAGGCGGCCGCCAGGCATCAGCCAGCTGCCCTCGAGCGCGTTGATGCGCCCGCCCTCGACCAGCCACAGCGTGTTGACGCCGCCGCTGCCGCCGACGAGCAGGCTCTTCACGTCCTGGTCGTCGGCGATGCCGGTGACGTCGAGCCGGCCGGCACTGGCCAGCTGCACGTCGAGAAAGCGGTTCGGCGCAAAGCCCAGGCCGCTGTCCCAGTTCGCCGCGTCGTTGAAGGCGCCGCCGCTGCTCGGGCCGGTCCAGCGCAGCGTGCCGGTGGGCGTCAGCACCGCAGCGCGGCCGTTGGCGGTGGTGGCGGCGAGCTGGCCCGCATCGTTCAGCGAACCGGCCCACTGCAGCTGCACGCTGCCGGGCTGCAGCACGCTGTTGATCACGACGGCGCCGCCGCTGCTGCTCCACAGCATGGCCGAGCCGGCGGCCGGCCCGCCCGGCATCTGGGCCGAGCCGACGGCCTGGCCGGCGTTGTTCAACTTGTAGAAGTAGCCCCCGACGCCGTCGGGCAGCATCGGCGTGACGCTGCCGTTCCAGACCATCACCGGCGCCATCGCGCGTGCGTCATTCAGCCCCAGTGCCTGGCCGAGGTCGTTGACCGCGATGACGCCGAAGCTGCCGCTCTGCGTGTAGCCGTTGCCGTTGTTGTACCAGGCCAGCGGCTCGAAGCCGGTGGCCGGGACTGGCGCGCTGCCGCCGATCATGCCCCAGCTGTTGACCGACGCCGCGGTGCTGGCCACCTGGCCGCCGTTGACCAGCAGGCCGAGGTTGTGCACCCCTTGTGCGTCCCAGGCCGCGGCGTGGCCGCCGAGGTTGCCGACGACCAGGCCGGCGTTGTTGATGTCATGTGCACGGTCGAGCCAGTTGCTGGTGGCCAGCAGCGTCAGCTGCGTGCCGTTCCACAGCGCGGCGCGGCTTTGGCTGCTGCCGTAGTTGACCCAGCCGACGGACTGGCCGAGGTCGTTGATCGCGTGGGCCTCGCTGGCCGTGCCGTCGCCCAGCTGCAGCTTCAGCGCCGTCGTGCCGTCCCACACGGCGGCGCGGCGGGTGCTGGCGTCGCCGCTCTGCACATAGCCGGCCACCTGGCCGCGTGCGTTGATGTCGTTGGCGAAGGACACAGCGCCCTGCGGCGTGTACAGCTCCTGCACCTGGAAGCGCACCGAGCCGGCCATGGCAGGCAGGCTGCATGAGAGGCTGGCGACACAGGCCAGGGCGACAGCCTGCAGGCGGCCGGGAAAGAGGCGGTTCATCGTGAAGCACCGGGGTGATGAGGGATGCCCCAGTGTTGCCAAGCCGGTGCCGCCCGGCATCGCCCGAAGGAGCCATCGCCCCGCGTCGCGGGGGGCATGGCTCCCGGCCCGCAGGCCTCAGCCCAGCGCCTCGTCCAGCACTTCGACCCAGTGTTTCACCGGCGTTGCCGTGCCGGTCTGCAGGTGCTGGATGCAGCCGATGTTGGCGCTGACGATGACCTGGGCTTCCAGCGGCGCCAGGTGCTTGAGCTTGCGGTCGCGCAGCTGCGTCGCGAGCTCGGGCTGCAGCACGCTGTAGGTGCCGGCGCTGCCGCAGCACAAATGGCTTTCGCCGGCAGCGAGCTTGACTTCGAAGTCCAGCGCGCCGAGATGTGTTTCGACGCCACCCCGCAGCTGCTGGCCATGCTGCAGCGTGCAGGGCGGGTGGAAGGCCAGGTGCTTGCTGCGTGGGCCACGCAGCTTGTTCTTCAGCGCCGGCACGATGTCGGGCAGCAGTTCGGACAAGTCCTTGGTCAGTGCGCTGACGCGCCGCGCCTTCTCGGCGTAGTCGCTGTCATGCGCCAGCGCATGGCCGTAGTCCTTGACGGTGACGCCGCAGCCCGAGGCGTTCATCACGATGGCTTCGACCTTGCCGTCGCTGGTCAGGCCTTCGATCAGCGGCCACCAGGCGTCGATGTTGCGGCGCATGTCGGCCAGGCCACCTGCGGCGTCGTTCAGGTGCGTGCGGATGGCGCCGCAGCAGCCGGCACCGTCGGCCACCAGGGTCTGGATGCCGGCAGCGTCGAGCACACGGGCGGTGGCGCTGTTGATGTTGGGCATCATCGCCGGCTGCACGCAGCCCAGCAGCATCAGCACCTTGCGCTTGTGCGTGCGCTGCGGCCAGAGCTTGGCGCGTGGCCCCGGTGCCGCCGGAACCTTGGACTTCAGCTTCGCCGGCACCAGCGGCCGGAACGCACGGCCCAGGGCCATGGCCGGCGCAAACAGCGGCGAGGTCAGGCCTTCCTTCAGCAGCCAGCGCACGGCCTTTTCGCCGCGCGGACGTTCGACCCGCTGCTCGACGATGCGGCGCCCGATGTCGACCAGGTGGCCGTACTGCACGCCGCTGGGACAGGTGCTTTCGCAGTTGCGGCAGGTGAGGCAGCGGTCCAGGTGCTGCTGCGTCGCACGGGTCACCGGCGCACCTTCCAGCACCTGCTTCATCAGGTAGATGCGGCCGCGTGGGCCGTCGAGCTCGTCGCCCAGCAGCTGGTAGGTGGGACAGGTGGCGGTGCAGAAGCCGCAGTGCACACATTTGCGCAGGATGGCTTCGGCCGCCTCGCCTTCGGGCGTGCCCTTGAACTCCGGGGACAGCTTGGTCTGCATCAGGCGAGCGTGTACGACAAGGTCCAGTAGTGCGCAAAAGCCGTCCACTGCGGCGCGCGGGCACGCGGCCCGAGCATCGCGATGGCCTGCTCGGCGGTGGGAAAGTTCTTCAGCACCTCGTGCACGCTGCCGTCGTCGAGGCTGCGGTTCTGGTAGCTGTTGCCGTCGGCATCGCGGCGCGACAGCGGGGTGCTGCTGCCTTCGACATAGGCGTTGTCCAGCATCAGCACCCGGGCGCCGGGATCGAGCCGGGCATGCAGATGCGCCAGCCAGCCCGGCAGCGTGGCCAGCGGCACATGGCTCCACCAGAAGCCGGCGAAGGCAGCGTCGAAATGCTCGTCGCCCAGCTCGGCCAGGGTGTAGGCGTCGGTACGGCGGAATTCCACGCAGGCCGGCATGGTCTTGGCGCGTGCCACGTCCATTGTCTCCGGGTTGATGTCGGTGGCCAGCCAGCGTTGCGCGTCGCGCGCGCCGTGCGGTGTCCACCAGCCGGTGCCGCAGGCGATTTCCAGCACGCGCCGGCCGGCAAACAGCGGCGGCAACAGAGCCTCCATGGCCCGCAGGTCGTCCTGGCGCTCGGGCTTGGCATAGATGCGCTCGTAGCTGGCGGCGCGCTGTTTGTAGTAGTCCTGCATGGCTTCAGAAGTCCCGGTACAGGCGGCCGCGGTTGAACAGGCCGTCGGGGTCGAAGGCTCGCTTGAGTTCGCGGTGGATGCGGTCCAGCGGCGGCTTCAGCGGCGCGAACACGCCGGCGTTCTTGTCGCCGCTGCGGAACAGCGTGGCATGGCCACCGGCCACGGTGGCGGCGTCGCGCACCAGGCCGGCTGCGGCGCTGGTGCACAGCCAGCGCTGGCCGCCACCCCATTCCACCAACTGCTCACCCGAGAGCTTCAGCGGCGGCGCTGTCTGCGGCAGCGACAGCCGCCACAGGCTGGCACCACGTTCCACGGCCTTCAGTGCACCGACAAAAAACTCGTCGGTCTGGTCGCGCAGGCCGGTCCAGAACACCGTCGCCATGCCGGCTTCGATGGCTTCGCCGCCCAGCTGCTGCTGCGCCGCCTGCACCGCCGCCGCAGCACCGGACAGGCGAACCACCAGCATGCCTTCCCACCAGGCGCTGGCGTTCAGCGGCAGCGGCTGGCCGGCCCAGTCGTTCAGGCGCTTCAGCGCCGTGGTTTCGTCGAGTTCGAAACGCAGCGTCGCCGTGGCCGGCGCCAGCGGCAGCACCTTCAGGCTGACTTCGCAGAGCACGCCCAGCACGCCCAGCGAACCGGCAAGCAGGCGCGACACATCGTAGCCGGCGACGTTTTTCATGACCTGGCCGCCGAAGCTCAGCAGCTCGGCCCTGCCGTTCAGCAGCGTGGCGCCCAGCACGTAGTCGCGCACGCCGCCGACCGCAGCCCTTGCCGGCCCGGCCAGGCCGGCGGCGACCATGCCGC
>JBASTF010001050.1:0-2468 GCA_049274755.1 Rubrivivax sp.
GGGTCCAGGTGCTTGGCGCCGGCGTTGAGGCGCCAGCCGAAGGCGCCGTCGGGGCCGGCACGGTCGCCGAGGTCGGCTTCCAGGGCCACCGTGCCGGGCTCGGTCCAGTCCAGCGTGAACTGGCGCCGCGGTGACGCCGTCGGCCGCTTCACCACCAGGTTCAGCAAACCACCCGGGGCACTGGTGCCGGCCTGGATGCCGCTGGCGCCCTTCATCAGTTCCAGCGCCGCCTTGTTGGCCGTGGGCAGCACGGTTTCGGCGTTGATCGGCAGGCCGTCGCGGCGGTAGTTGAAGCGGTTGTCCAGCGTGAAGCCACGCACCGCGACCTGGCTCCAGTAGCCGGGCGCGTTGTAGGCGTCGGTGGTGCCGGCGTCCAGGCGCGTGATGTCGGCCAGGCCGGCGATGCCGGCGTCCTGCAACTGCGTGGCCGTGATCACCGTGGCCGACAGCGGCAGGCGGGCCAGCGGCACGTCACCAAAGCCGGCCACGCTGGCGCTGTTGCCGGCCGCGCTGCGGCCGGTGACGGTGATCGTTTCCGACACCGTCTGGGCCTGGCCGCCAGCGGCCAGGAACGAGAGAACGGCCAGGGCCGTCGTGTGCAAGCGAAATGCCATCGTGGTGCTTCCAAAGCGATGGCAGGTGGGCAAACCGTGAGGGGGCTGGCGCCAAGACCATGGCGTGCCGATTCCTGTGTACGAGCCTGCTTCCCTGCGCGAGGATTACCTCAATCAGGTTCAAAGGGACTTTCTCAGTCGGCCCTGCTTGCGCATGGCCAACACCCCTAGCGAAGTGGCCGCGGCGACAAACCGCGACCGGGCGGAACTATAGCCTCAATCAGCAGCCGGGCCGGCCGCGCCCAGGCCTAGCAGCTGGTGCAGGCGTGGGCTGGTCGTCGTGTACTGCAGCAGCACGGGCTTGTCGGGGAACACACGGGCCGCGGCGGCGAAGGCGGCCAGCGTGGCTTCGTGGAAGCCCGAGACGATGAGCTTGCGCTTGCCCAGGTAGCTGACGATGTCGCCGACGGCAAAGATGCCGGGCACGCTGGTTTCGAAGCTGGCGGGGTCGACGACGAGCTGCTTGCGTTCCAGCGCCAGCCCCCAGTCGGCGATGGGCCCGAGCTTGGGGCTGAGCCCCAGGCCGACCAGCAGATGGTCCAGCGGCAGCGTGTGCGGGCTGCCGTCGCTGCCGGCCACCTGCAACTGCGTCAGCCGGCCCTGTTGCGTGTCGAAACCGCTGGCCTGGCCGGCGATGAACTGCAGCCGGCCGGACAGGCGCAGGGCGGCCACGGCGGTCAGCAAGTCCGGCGCGGCCTGGAACACATCGCGGCGGTGCAGCAGCGTCACTGATGCAGCGGCCTGCGGCCCTGCTTGCGCGAGTTGCAGCGCCCAGTTCAAGGCCGTGTCATCGCCGCCGACGACGACGACGCGCTGGCCTGCGAATGCCGCCAGGTCATCAACGCGGTAGGCCAGCTGCTGGCCACGGAAGGCTTCCAGCCCATCGAGCTTCAGCGTGCGTGGCTGGAACGAGCCGACGCCGCCGGCGATGACAACGACCTTGGCGATGAAGCGGGTGCCGCGGTCGGTGGCGAGGTCGAAACACCCATCGTCGCGCCGCTGCAGCGTCGTCACTTCCTGGCCCAGGTGCATGCCGGCACCGAAGGGTGCGATCTGCTGCAGCAGGCGCTGCGTCAGCTCGCGGCCGCTGCACACCGGCAGCCCGGGAATGTCGTAGATGGGTTTGTCGGCGTAAAGCTCGACACATTGGCCGCCGGGTTGCGGCAGCGCGTCGACCACCTGGGCCTGCATCTCCAGCAGGCCGAGCTCAAACACCTGGAACAGCCCGGCCGGACCGGCACCGATGACAACGGCGTCGGTGCTGATCGGCGCAGGCGCGTTGGCTGCCGTCAACGCTGCAGTTCGCCGAGTTTGTCCTTGCGGTCTTTCCACTGGTCAGCGTCGGGCAGCGAGGCCTTGCGCTTGGTGATGCTCGGCCACTTGCGCGACAGCTCGGCATTGAGCTGGATGAAGTGCAGCTGGTCCGAGGGCACGTCTTCCTCCGGCAGGATGGCGTTCACCGGGCATTCCGGGATGCAGACCGCGCAGTCGATGCACTCGTCGGGGTCGATCGTCAGGAAGTTCGGGCCTTCGCGGAAGCAGTCGACGGGGCACACGTCCACGCAGTCGGTGTACTTGCAGCGGATGCACGATTCGAGAACGACGTGGGTCATGGTGGGCTCGTGTTGGGGGCAGCGCGGGGTGGGGCCGTGAAGCCCGCACCAACCGGTAGCCCTCGATTTTATGACGCCAGTGCGGCCTGGGTGGCCTGTGTGGCTTGCGCTGGCGCAGGGGAGGGGAAGATGGCGGCGCGTGCACCGGCGCCGACGGTCACCACGGTGGGGCGGCCGGCATGCAGCACGGCGGCGGCCGCCAAGCCGGCCAGCGGGTGTTCGCTGGCCAGTGCGTCGGGCC
>JBASTF010001051.1:0-18745 GCA_049274755.1 Rubrivivax sp.
GTCTGGTGCCGCCCGCCTTCGTCGAGCGGCTGCGGGCCATCGTCGCCGCCGCCGGCCTGCCGGTGCGTGGGCCGGCGCTGGGTGTGGCGCGCTACATGGAGCTGATGCACATCGACAAGAAGGCCGAGGGCGGCGAGATCCGCTTTGTCGTCATCGAAGCGCCCGGTCGCGCCGGTGTGCGCGCTGCGCCCGATGCCGTGGTTGCGCGTGTGCTGGAAAAACACTGCGACGCGGCGTGAACGTGCCGGTGCTGGCGCCCTGGGCCTGCCATCCGCAGGCCAGCCGCGGCCGCCGCCTGGCCGAGCCCTCGCCGGCACCACGCACCGAACACCAGCGTGACCGCGACCGCATCGTGCACAGCACGGCGTTCCGGCGCCTGGTCTACAAGACCCAGGTCTTCATCAACCACGAAGGCGACCTGTTCCGCACGCGGCTGACCCATTCGCTGGAGGTGGCCCAGCTCGGGCGTTCGATGGCGCGCGCACTGCGCTTGAACGAAGACCTGGTCGAGGCCATCGCGCTGGCGCACGACCTCGGCCACACGCCCTTCGGCCATGCCGGCCAGGACGCCTTGCACGCCTGCATGCGCGAACACGGCGGCTTCGAGCACAACCTGCAAAGCCTGCGTGTGGTCGACGCGCTGGAGATCCGCTACCCGGCTTTCGACGGCCTGAACCTCAGCTTCGAAACCCGCGAAGGCGTGCTGAAACATTGTTCGCGCCGCAATGCCGAACGCCTGAGCGCGGCCGAACCCCAAGGCCCGGCGCGGCGTTTTCTCGATGGCAGCCAGCCCAGCCTGGAAGCGCAACTCGTCAACCTCGCCGACGAGATGGCCTACAACGCGCACGACATCGACGACGGTGTGCGCTCGGGCCTGCTCACGCTGCAGCAACTGGACGGCGTGGCACTGTTCCGGCGTTTCCGCGACGCCGTGCTGACGGCCTATCCGGACCTGGCCGCACGCCCGGGCCGGCGCCTGCTGTTAGAGACGCTGCGCCGCATGCT
The DNA here is from genome assembly GCA_049274755.1 of Rubrivivax sp. Lineage (GTDB taxonomy): Bacteria > Pseudomonadota > Gammaproteobacteria > Burkholderiales > Burkholderiaceae_C > Rubrivivax. The sequence continues at coordinate 1,006 of JBASTF010001051.1, forward strand.
GTCGTCCCTGGTCGACGACTTGATCACCGCGACCGATGCTGCGGTGCGTGCCCACGCACCGCAGAGCGTCGACGTGCTGCGCCAGCTGCCGGCACTGGCCTGTTTCAGCCCGGCCGTGCGCGAAGACCTGTCGGCGCTGAAGCGCTTCCTCTTTGCCGAGCTCTACCGCCACCCGCAGGTCAGCGACACCACCGCGCGGGCGCGCCAGGTGGTGGCCGAGTTGTTCGAGGCCTATGTGGCGCAGCCCCAGGAAATGCCGGCCGACTTCGCCGCTGCCGACGACCGCCACCGCGCGGTGGCCGACTACATCGCCGGCATGACCGACCGTTTTGCGATGCGCGAACACCAGCGGCTCAGCGGCCGCGACCTGTTCGCCGAAGCCTGAGCCGCCGCGCCATGGCCCGCTTGCCGCGCTGTGTGCTGCCGGACCAGGCGCACTACGTGATCCTGCGTGGACACAGCAGCCAGCCGGCTTTCCGCGACGACGACGACCGCCGCACCTGCCTGGATGCGCTGCGTGAGGCGGCCGCCGCGCAACGTGTCAGCGTGCATGCCTGCGCCATGCCCGACAGCGAACTGCAGCTGCTGCTGACACCGCCCGGCGCCGACGCACTGAGCCGCACGATGCAGACGCTGGGGCGCCGTTATGTGGGCGCCTACAACCGCCGCCATGGCCGCAGCGGCACGCTCTGGGATGGGCGCTTCCGCTGTGCCGTCGTCGAGCCGGGTGACTGGCGGCTGGCGGCACTGCGCCTCGTCGATGGCCAGCCCGGCGCTGCCAGCGCCACCCAGCGCACCGGCGGCACGCGGCTGCCGGGTTTTGTCGACCCGCCCGAGTTCTGGCAGCTCGGTAACACGCCCTTCGAGCGTGAAGCCGCGTACCGCACGTTGTTGGTGCAAGGCCTGTCCGCTGCGCAGACGGCGCTGCTGCGCAACAGCGCGCTCGGCGGCTGGGCCGTCGGCTCGCCATCCTTTCTGGCCCAGCTGGCGGACACCCTGGACCGGCCGTTGCGCCCACGGCCACGCGGCCGGCCGGCGCGCCAACACCAACCCTGAACCGCGGCGCTGGCACGCGCCGTGCACGGCGTCGGTCTTCGGCTTGCTTGGGCTTGATTGACTATGTCCCCAATTAATCAGCACGCAAACACTTCAATCTTCTTTATTGACTCTGACCCCATTTAATCACCGTTGATGCCATTGCTGCACTGCGGTAGATTCCGTTTCCCGTTCCAGCCAGACAGCCAGGAGAGCGCCATGTCCGACGCCGCCTCGACGAACCTGCCCGCGTCCGCCGACGAGATCCGTGCGCTTGCCCGCGACGGCCTGTACGACCCGGCCCAGGAACACGATGCCTGCGGTGTTGGCTTCGTTGCCCACATCAAGGGGCAGCGCGCCCATGGCATCGTCGAACAGGGCCTGAAGATCCTGGAGAACCTGGACCACCGCGGCGCGGTGGGCGCCGACAAGCTGATGGGCGACGGCGCCGGCATCCTGATCCAGATTCCCGACGACCTGTACCGCGCCGAACTGGCGGCGCGTGGCATTGAGCTGCCGCCGCCGGGCGAATACGGCGTCGGCATGATCTTCCTGCCGAAGGAACATGCCTCGCGCCTGGCCTGCGAACAGGAACTGGAACGTGCGGTGAAGGCCGAAGGCCAGGTGCTGATCGGCTGGCGCGACGTGCCGGTGGACGCCGAGATGCCGATGAGCCCGGCCGTGCGTGCCAAGGAACCGGTGATCCGCCAGATCTTCATCGGCCGCGGCCCCGATGTCATCGTGCCCGATGCACTCGAACGCAAGCTCTACGTCATCCGCAAGACGGCCAGCGCGGCCATCCAGGCGCTGAAGCTGACGCACAGCCGCGAGTACTACGTGCCCAGCATGAGCTGCCGCACCATCATCTACAAGGGTCTGCTGCTGGCCGACCAGGTGGGCCAGTACTACAAGGACCTGCAGGACACACGCACCACCAGCGCGCTGGCCCTGGTGCACCAGCGCTTCAGCACCAACACCTTCCCCGAATGGCCGCTGGCCCACCCCTACCGCATGGTGGCGCACAACGGCGAGATCAACACCGTCAAGGGCAACTTCAACTGGATGCGTGCCCGCGAAGGCGTGATGAAGAGCCCGGTGCTGGGCGACGACCTGAAGAAGCTGTACCCGATCAGCTTCGAGCACCAGAGCGACACCGCCACCTTCGACAACGCGCTCGAACTGCTGACGATGAGCGGCTACCCGCTGGCGCACGCGGCGATGATGATGATCCCGGAGGCCTGGGAGAACCACGAGCTGATGGACGCCCGCCGCCGCGCGTTCTACGAGTACCACGCGGCGATGATGGAACCCTGGGACGGCCCGGCCGCAATGGTGTTCACCGACGGCAAGCAGATCGGCGCCACGCTGGACCGCAACGGCCTGCGCCCGGCGCGCTACATCGTCACCGACGACGACATCGTCGTGATGGCGTCCGAATCGGGTGTGCTGCCGATCCCCGAGGCCCGCATCGTCAAGAAGTGGCGGCTGCAGCCGGGCAAGATGTTCCTCATCGACCTGGAGCAGGGCCGCATCGTCGACGACGAGGAGCTGAAGAACCAGTACGCCAACGCACGCCCGTACCGGCAGTGGATCGACAACGTGCGTGTGCGCCTGGACGCACTGCCGGCCGACGGCGTGGCGCCGGGCTTCGCCGACACGCTGCTCGACCGCCAGCAGGCCTTCGGCTACACGCAGGAAGACATCAAGTTCCTGATGGCGCCGATGGCGGCCAACGGCGAAGAAGGCATCGGCTCGATGGGCAACGACAGCCCGCTGGCCGTGCTGTCGGACAAGAACAAGCCGCTGTTCAACTACTTCAAGCAGCTGTTCGCCCAGGTCACGAACCCGCCGATCGACCCGATCCGCGAAGCCATCGTGATGTCGCTGAACAGCTTCATCGGCCCCAAGCCCAACCTGCTGGACATCAATGCGGTGAACCCGCCGATGCGCCTGGAAGTCACGCAGCCGGTGCTGGACTTCGAGGACATGGCGCGTCTGCGCAGCATCGACAAGACGACCAACGGCAAGTTCCGCAGCTACGAGCTCGACATCACCTACCCGCTGGCCTGGGGCCGCGAAGGTGTGGAAGCCAAGCTGGCGTCGCTGTGCGCCGAGGCCGTGGATGCGTTGAAGAGCGGCCACAACATCCTGGTCATCACCGACCGGCGCATGACACGCACGCAGATCGCGATTCCCGCGCTGCTGGCACTGAGTGCCGTGCACCACCACCTGGTGCGCGAAGGCCTGCGCACGACGGCCGGCCTGGTGGTGGAAACCGGCTCGGCGCGCGAGGTGCACCACTTCGCCGTGCTCGCGGGGTACGGCGCAGAAGCCGTGCACCCGTACCTGGCGCTGGAGACGCTGGTCGATCTGCACAAGACGCTGCCGGGCGCACTGGCGCCCGAGAAGGCGATCTACAACTACATCAAGGCAGTCGGCAAGGGTCTGTCGAAGATCATGTCCAAGATGGGCGTGTCGACCTACATGTCCTATTGCGGTGCCCAGCTGTTCGAGGCCATCGGCCTGGAGAAGGCCTTCGTCGAGAAGTACTTCCGCGGCACGGCCACGCAGGTCGGTGGCATCGGCGTCTTCGCCGTCGCCGAGGAATCGCTGCGCATGCACGTGGCCGCCTTCGGCAACGACCCGGTGCTGGCGACGATGCTGGACGCCGGCGGCGAATACGCCTGGCGCACACGCGGCGAAGAGCACATGTGGTCGCCCGACGCGATTGCCAAGCTGCAGCACAGCACACGCGCCAACAAGTGGGACACCTACAAGGAATACGCGCAGATCATCAACGACCAGAGCCGGCGCCACATGACGCTGCGTGGCCTGTTCGAGTTCCGCGTCGACCCCAGCAAGGCCATTCCGCTGGACGAGGTGGAGCCGGCCGCCGCCATCGTGCAGCGTTTTGCCACCGGCGCGATGAGCCTGGGCTCGATCAGCACCGAGGCGCACTCGACGCTGGCCATTGCGATGAACCGCATCGGCGGCAAGAGCAACACCGGTGAAGGTGGCGAAGACCCGGCGCGTTACCGCAACGAGCTCAAGGGCATCAAGGTCACGGCCGGTACCAAGGTCAGCGACATCGTCGGCAAGGTCGTCGAAACCGACTACACGCTGCAGGATGGCGACAGCCTGCGCTCGAAGATCAAGCAGGTGGCCTCGGGCCGCTTCGGCGTGACGACCGAGTACCTGGTCAGCGCCGACCAGCTGCAGATCAAGATGGCCCAGGGCGCCAAACCCGGCGAAGGTGGCCAGCTGCCCGGCGGCAAGGTCAGCGACTACATCGGCATGCTGCGCTACAGCGTGCCGGGTGTCGGCCTCATCAGCCCGCCGCCGCACCACGACATCTATTCGATCGAAGACCTGGCACAGCTGATCCATGACCTGAAAAACGCCAACCCGCGGGCCTCGGTCAGCGTGAAGCTGGTGTCGGAAGTGGGCGTCGGCACCATCGCCGCCGGCGTCACGAAGTGCAAGGCCGACCATGTGGTCATCGCCGGCCACGACGGGGGCACCGGCGCCTCGCCGTGGAGCAGCATCAAACACGCCGGTTCGCCCTGGGAACTGGGCCTGGCCGAAACGCAGCAGACCCTGGTGCTGAACCGCCTGCGCGGCCGCATCCGCGTGCAGGCCGACGGCCAGATGAAAACCGGCCGCGACGTCGTCATCGGTGCGCTGCTGGGTGCCGACGAGTTCGGCTTCGCGACCGCGCCGCTGGTCGTCGAGGGCTGCATCATGATGCGCAAGTGCCACCTCAACACCTGCCCGGTGGGCGTGGCCACACAAGACCCGGTGCTGCGCAAGAAGTTCGCCGGCAAGCCCGAGCATGTCGTCAACTACTTCTTCTTCGTCGCCGAGGAAGCGCGCCAGATCATGGCGCAGCTGGGCATCCGCAAGTTCGACGAGCTGATCGGCCGCGCCGACCTGCTGGACACGAAGAAGGGCGTCGAGCACTGGAAGGCCAAGGGCCTGGACTTCAGCCGCGTCTTCCACCAGCCGGTGGTGCCGGCCGAGGTGGCGCGCCGCCATGTCGAGGAACAGGACCATGGCCTGGCCAAGGCGCTGGACCTGAAGCTGATCGAGCGCTGCAAGCCGGCCATCGAGCGCGGCGAGAAGGTGCAGTTCATGGAGGACGCACGCAACCGCAACCGCAGCGTCGGCGCCATGCTGTCGGGCGAACTGATCCGCCAGCGCCCCGAGGGCCTGCCCGACCACACCATCTTCATGCAGATGGAAGGCACGGGTGGCCAGAGCTTCGGCGCCTTCCTGGCCAGCGGCATCACGCTGTACCTGATCGGCGACGCCAACGACTACACCGGCAAGGGTTTGTCGGGCGGCCGCGTCGCGGTGCGGCCCAGCATCGACTTCCGCGGCGACGCCACGAAGAACATCATCATCGGCAACACCGCGCTGTACGGCGCCACCAGCGGCGAGGCGTTTTTCCGCGGTGTCGCCGGCGAGCGCTTCGCGGTGCGGCTGTCGGGCGCCACCGCGGTGGTGGAAGGCACCGGCGACCACGGCTGCGAATACATGACAGGCGGCACCGTCGTCGTGCTCGGCAAGACCGGACGCAACTTCGCCGCCGGCATGTCGGGCGGCGTGGCCTATGTCTACGACGAGGATGGCCACTTCGCCAAGCGATGCAACACCAGCATGGTGGCGCTGGAGAAACTGCAGGCGCGTGAAGAGCAGGGCGGTCCGGCCGTCGGCTGGCACCGCGAGCAGACCGACGATGCGCTGCTGAAGAAGCTGATCGAAGACCACCACCGCTGGACGGGCTCCTTGCGTGCACGCGAGATCCTCGACGCCTGGGCGGAGTCGCGTGCCAGGTTCGTGAAGGTCTTCCCGCACGAATACAAGCGTGTGCTCGCCGAACGTGCCGCCAAGGCCGAAGCCGCTGCCGCCACCGGCAAGGCCAAGGCCTCGGCCAGCGTCGCCGCCAAGTAATCAGCCGAACGACAACGGAAGCATCAGCATCATGGGCAAGGTCACGGGTTTCCTGGAATTCGAGCGGCTGGAAGAAGGCTACGAGCCGGTGCCGCAGCGGGTGAAGAACTGGAAAGAATTCGTCATCGCGCTGAACGACGAGCAGTCCAAGCTGCAAGGTGCACGCTGCATGGATTGCGGCACGCCGTTCTGCAACAGCGGCTGCCCGGTGAACAACATCATCCCGGACTTCAATGATCTGGTGTACCAGGGCGACTGGCGCAATGCCATCACCGTGCTGCACTCGACGAACAACTTCCCGGAGTTCACCGGCCGTGTCTGCCCGGCGCCCTGCGAAGCGGCCTGCACGCTGAACGTCAACGACGACGCGGTGGGCATCAAGTCCATCGAACACGCCATCATCGACCGTGCCTGGGCCGAAGCCTGGGTGGCGCCGATGCCGGCGAGCACGAAGACCGGCAAGACCGTGGCCGTGGTCGGCAGCGGCCCGGCCGGCCTGGCGGCCGCACAGCAGCTGGCGCGTGCCGGCCACGCCGTGACGGTGTTCGAGAAGAACAGCCGCATCGGCGGCCTTCTGCGCTATGGCATTCCCGACTTCAAGATGGAGAAGAGCCACATCGACCGCCGCGTCGCGCAGATGCAGGCCGAAGGTGTGGTCTTCCGCACCGGCGTGCTGGTCGGCGCGATGGACAAGGGCAGCAAGGTCACGAACGACGCCAAGGAAACCATCAGCGCCGACGAACTGAAGGCCCAGTTCGACGCCGTGCTGCTGACCGGCGGCGCCGAGACCTCGCGCGACCTGCCGGTGCCGGGGCGTGAACTCGACGGCGTGCACTTCGCGATGGAGTTCCTGCCGCAGCAGAACAAGGTCGTGGCCGGCGACAAGCTGAAGGGCCAGCTGCGTGCCGAAGGCAAACACGTCATCGTCATCGGCGGCGGCGACACCGGCAGCGACTGCGTCGGCACCAGCAACCGCCACGGCGCAGCCAGCGTCACGCAGTTCGAGCTGATGCCGATGCCGCCCGAGCAGGAGAACAAGGCGCTGACCTGGCCCTACTGGCCCTACAAGCTGCGCACCAGTTCCAGCCACGACGAAGGCTGCGAGCGCACGTTTGCCATTGCGACCAAGGAATTTGTCGCCGGCACCGGCAAGGACAAGGGCCGCATCGTCGGCCTGAAGACGGTGCAGGTGGAGTTCCAGGGCGGCAAGATGGCCGAGGTGGCCGGCACCGAGAAGGAATGGAAGGCCGACCTGGTGCTGCTGGCCATGGGCTTCGTTGCGCCGGTGGCCGGTGTGCTGGACGCCTTCGGCATCGACAAGGACAGCCGCGGCAACGCCAAAGCCACGACCGACGAGCGAGGCGGCTACAAGACCAGCGTCGACAAGGTGTTCGCCGCCGGCGACATGCGGCGCGGCCAGAGCCTGGTGGTCTGGGCCATCCGCGAAGGCCGGCAGGCGGCGCGCGCTGTCGACGAGTTCCTGATGGGGGCCAGCGTTCTGCCGCGTTAAAGTCCGGGCCTGAAGGCCGGCTGTGACCGGTCCCAGGGAGGGTCGATGATGACGTGGGCAGTCAGGGGCGCCTTTGCCGGCGTCCTGGCGTTGGCATGTGGAAGTGTTGTTTTCGCGGCGGACAGTTCGCCCGTGAAGGCCGCTGCCGCCAACACACCGGTGCGAGTCGGTGAGCCGAAACCGGGGCAGTCCATCGTCGTCAAGCGTTTCCTGATGCTGCCGACCGATGCAAAGGTCGGAGACAGGCAGTCGGGATTGCTGTGTGGCAACGACTCCGAACTGCGCTTTACCGAAGACACCGGCAGCTTCATTCTTCGCAACGCGGGCGCTGTCGTGCGCCGCGAACTCGACTTGGCCGGCTACCCACGTGTCGTCGAATCGGCTTTCGACGCCGCGGCTTCGCGCGCCACGGTCGAGTACGAACTGGCCGCCACCCTGACCGACATGCAGATGACACTCTGCGGTGGCCCTGCGGAGTTCCGCGGCGGCCTGTGGCTGCAGATGGATTGGGAGTTGTTTTCGCCGCGCGAGCGCAAGGTCGTGTACCGCGCGACACATGCCGGCAGTTTCCATACCGCCGGGGCGGGGCGCGTGGACATCACCGAAATGGTTCGCCGGGCGGTGTCGGCCAATGCGCGCAACCTGCTCGCCGACACCGCGTTCGTTGAACACGCCACACGCCGCGCACAGGGTGGCGGTGGCGACCCGCAGCCGGCCCTGGCCATCGTGCGGCGACTGCGCGAAGCGGGCGGCGTCCAGCAACGCATGCCCGAACTGCAGTCCGCGGTGGCGACGGTCTTCTCCGGCGCCGGCCACGGCAGTGGCTTCTACATCCATGCCGATGGCTATCTCTTGACGAACCGCCACGTCGTCGGTGACTCGAAGTTCGTGAAGGTCAAACTGGCCAGTGGTCGCGAACTGTTGGGGGAGGTTCTGCGTAGCGACCCAGGTCGCGACGTGGCCTTGCTGCGCACCGAAGCCGTGACCTTGATGCCCATGGCCGTCTCGACCGCGGAGCCGCGCACCGGCGACGAGGTGTACGCGCTGGGATCGCCGTTGGGCGACGCACTTGCCGGTACGGTCACGCGGGGTGTGCTCAGCAGCACACGTGAGATCGAACAACGGCGTTGGCTGCAGAGCGACGTGCGTGTGCTGCCCGGCAGCAGTGGCGGACCGCTGGTGGCCGCCGACGGCGCCGTCATCGGCATCGCGGCGGCCGGCTTGGGAGGTGGCTCGTTGGGCGTGAATCTGTTTGTGCCAATCCGTGAGGCGCTGTCGGTGCTGAAGCTGGAGCTCCAGCCGGATTCCTGAGTCCTGCCGCATTCACACAGCTTTACCCCGCGGCATTCGGGCAATCCCGCATGTCTTTTCGGTGCATGCGACAATGTCCGCAGAACAACGACAACGCGTGGGCGCCCGGTCCGCGCCGCGCTGCTTGAACCCCGCCAACCTCATCGAGATCGACCACGTCACGTTCGGCTACGACAGCTCGCGCACGATCCTCAGCGACGTGTCGATGGTGTTCCAGCGCGGCAAGGTCACGGCGATCCTCGGCGGCTCGGGCTGCGGCAAAACCACGCTGATGCGCCTGATCGGCGGCGTGCATGCCGCCAACAGCGGCCGTGTCGTCTTCGACGGCGAGGTGCTGGATGCACGCAACAAGGCCCAGCTGTACCGCATCCGCCGCCGCCTGGGCATGCTGTTCCAGTTCGGCGCGCTGTTCACCGATCTCTCGGTCTTCGACAACGTCGCCTTCCCGCTGCGTGAGCACAGCGCGCTGCCCGAGTCGCTGATCCGCGACATCGTGCTGATGAAGCTGAACGCCGTGGGCCTGCGCGGCGCGGCGCAGCTGAAGATCTCCGAGGTCTCGGGCGGCATGGCACGCCGCATCGCGCTGGCGCGGGCCATCGCGCTGGACCCCGAGCTCATCATGTACGACGAGCCGTTTGCCGGCCTGGACCTCATCAGCATGGGCGTGGCGGCCAAGCTGATCCGCACGCTGAACGACGTCACCGGCGCCACCTCGCTGGTGGTGTCGCACGACGTGCCGGAGTGCATGGCGATCAGCGACTACGTGTTCCTGCTCGCCGCCCAGGGCCGCATCGTCGCCCAGGGCACACCGGCCGAGCTGATGGCCTCCACCGACCCCGAAACGCGGCAGTTCGTGCGCGGCGAGCCCGACGGCCCGGTGAAGTTCCACTACCCGGCGCCCGAGATGGCGGCCGACTACGGGCTGCGGGGCCGCTGATGGACGTCGTCGCCAGCATCGGCGCACGCACGCTGGCCCAGCTGCGTGGGCTGGGTCATGCCTTCTTCTTCTTCGTCGACCTGCTGGCCGCGGTGCCGGCCGCGCTGCGCCGCTTCATGCTGGTGGTGGTGCAGCTGCACGCCATCGGCAACCGTTCGCTGCTGATCATCGTCGCCTCGGGAACGGCCGTCGGCTTCGTGCTGGCGCTGCAGATGTATTACGCGCTGGTGACCTATGGCGCGGCCGAACAGCTGGGGCTGATCGTCAACCTGTCGCTGGTGCGGGAGCTCGGGCCCGTGGTGGCGGCGCTGCTGTTCGCCGGCCGTGCCGGCACCTCGCTGACGGCCGAGATCGGGCTGATGAAGGCCGGCGAGCAGATCGCCGCGATGGAACTGATGGCGGTGGACCCGCGGCAGCGGGTGCTGGCGCCGCGCTTCATCGCCGGCATCGTCTCCATGCCCATCCTGGCCGCGGTGTTTTCCGCTGTTGGCATCCTCGGCGCCTGGGTCGTGGCGGTGGGCCTGATCGGTGTCGATGCCGGCAACTTCTGGGCCATCATGCAGAACGGCGTCGATGTCTGGCGCGATGTCGGCAACGGCATGATCAAGGCGCTGTGCTTCGGCATCATCTGCACCGTCGTGGCGCTGTACCAGGGTTATGAAACCGAGGCCACGCCCGAGGGCGTGGCCTACGCGACCACGCGCACCGTGGTGATCTCCTCGCTGTGTGTGCTGGGCATGGACTTCCTGCTGACGGCACTGATGTTCTCCACGCCCTGATGCGCGGGTGATCGAAAGAAAGACTGAAGAGATGGGCAAGAAAGGCATCGAGACCCTGGTCGGGCTGTTTGTGCTGCTGGGGCTGGCGGCGCTGGTCTTCCTGGCCTTGCAAGCCGCCAACCTGGGCAGCTTCAAGAACGGCGACACCTACACGCTGCAGGCGCGCTTCGACAACATCGGCGGCCTGAAGCCGCGTGCGCCGGTGCGCAGCGCCGGCGTCAAGGTCGGCCGTGTCACCGGTATCACGCTGGACGCCAAGACCTACCAGGGTGTGGTGACGCTGGAGGTTGAGCGTGGTTTCCAGTTCCCGAAAGACTCGTCGGCGAAGATCCTGACGGCCGGCGTGCTGGGCGACCAGTACGTGGGCATCGAACCCGGTGGCGACGACAAGAACCTGTCGCCCGGCGACACCATCGCGCAGACGCAGAGCGCCGTGGTGCTGGAAAACCTGATCGGCCAGTTCCTCACCGGCAAGGCAGCGGACGCTGCCGAAGCGCCGGCATCGGCGGCGAAGTGAAACGCGGGCTGCTCGTCCTGGTCTGCGCCGCCGCTCTGAGCGGCTGCGCCAGCATGGCGGGCGGCAGCGGCAGCGCCACGGCAACGCCGGGCGACCCCTTCGAAAGCTGGAACCGCAGCGTCTACACTTTCAACGACAGGCTCGACACCAAGCTCATGCGGCCGGCGGCCGAGGCCTACCGCAAGGTGGTGCCGGAACTGGTGCGCACCGGCATCGGCAACGTGTTCGGCAACATCGGCGACGCCTGGTCGGCGGCCAACCATCTGCTGCAAGGCAAGCTGCAGACCGGGCTGGAGATGGGCATGCGTGTGCTCGTCAACACCGGCTTCGGCCTGGGCGGCCTGCTCGACCCGGCCAGCGAGATGGGGCTGACAAAGCGCCCCGAAGACTTCGGCCAGACGCTGGGCCGCTGGGGCGTCGGCCCCGGGCCCTTCGTGATGCTGCCGGTGCTGGGCCCGTCGACGCTGCGCGACACGGTGGCCTGGCCGGTCGACCGCCTGATCGCGCCGTCGACGCTGCCGCACACCGGAGCCGGGCGCTACACGGTGGCGGCGATGGAAGTCATCAACACGCGCACGCTGCTGCTGCAGACCACCGGCCTCATCGACCAGGTTGCGCTGGACCGCTACAGCTTCATCCGCGACGCCTACCTGGCGCGTCGCCTGGATCAGGTCTACGACGGCGCACCGCCGCTGCCCAGCTTCGACGACGAAGCACCGGAGCCGGCCGAAACACCGAAGAAGTGAACGCAACCGGCTCCCGCTGCGTTAAAGCAGGCAGGGACCGACGACGAAAGGACATCCCGTGCTGAACAAGCTGCTTTCCACCCTCGCCCTGCTGGTTGCCTTCACCGGCACCGCCCTCGCCGCCGAGGCTGCGCCCGACGCTTTCGTGCGTTCGATTTCCAACGAGGTGATCGACGCCGTGAAGGGCGACAAGGGCCTCCAGGGCGGCGACATCGGCAAGATCATCGCCCTCGTCGACAGCAAGGTCATGCCCAACGTGAACTTCGAGGTCGTCACGCGTTCGGCCGTGGGCCCGCAGTGGCGCAGCGCCACGCCGGAGCAGCGCACGAAGCTGCAGGCCGAGTTCAAGTTGCTGCTGGTGCGTGTCTACTCGGGCGCGCTGACGCAGATCAGCAAGGAACAGACCGTCGAAGTCACGAAGACGCAGCCGGTGCCCGGCGGTTCGCAGGTGGTCGTGCAGTCCGAAGTGCGCGGCAAGGGCGAGCCGATCAAGCTCGACTACCGCCTGGACAAGACCGATGCCGGCTGGAAGATCATCGACGTCAACGTCGGCGGCATCTGGCTGGTGACGAGCTACCGCTCGCAGTTTGCGCAGGAGATCGGCAAGGGTGGCCTCGACGGCCTGATCAACACGCTGACCGAGCGCAACAAGGCGGCTGCGAAGTGAGGATGAAGCTGCCGGCGACCGCCACGCTGGAACAGGCGGCGTCGCTGCTGGCGGAACTGGGGCAGGACACCGAGGCGGTCGACGCCTCGGGCCTGCAGAGCTTCGACACCTCGGCCGTCGCGCTGCTGCTCGAAGCCAGCCGCCGCGCGCAGGCGCGTGGTGCACGCTGCGTCGTGCACGGCGCGCCGGCCAAGCTGTGTGAACTGGCGACGATCTACGGCGTCGACGAACTGCTGTCGTTCGAAGAAGAAGCAGGCAGCGGCGCCGGCGTCACGACGTAGCGCTTCGCGCGCAGGTTCTTCTTGATCTCCTGCAGCATCGGCCGCAACTCGGCCGACCCCAGGCGCAGCGCGACGCCGGTGGTCAGGATGTCGATGATCATCAGGTGCAGCAGCCGCGACACCATGGGGCTGTAGCGGTCGGCATCTTCCGGGTGGTCGGCGGCGAGCAGGATGTGGTTCGTCGCGGCCTGCGCCTGCAGCGCCAGCAGCGAACCGCTGGCGGTGATGACGATGACCGTGGCGCCTTTCTTGCGCGCGATCTCGGCCACGTCCAGCAGGTCGCGGCTGCGGCCCGAGTTGCTGATGATGACGGCGCAGTCGCCGGGCTTCAGCATCGTCGCGCTCATCACCTGCATGTGGCCGTCGCTGACGGCGGCGGCCGTCACGCCCAGGCGGAAGAACTTGTGCTGCGCGTCCATCGCCACGATGCCGGAGTTGCCGACACCGTAGAACTCGATGCGCCGGCCATTGCGGCAGGCCGCCGCCAGCGCTGCGATCGCCCGCTCCACACTCTGGTCGGCCGCGGCATTGCGGTAGCGCAGCAGGGCCGCGACGGCGTTGTCGATGACCTTGACGACGATGTCGCCGGCCTTGTCGTCGTCGTCGACCGAGCGGTGCACAAACGGCACGCCTTCGTTGACGTTGCCGGCCAGCTTGAGCTTGAAGTCCGCCAGCCCGTCGTAGCCCACGCTGCGGCAGAAGCGCACGACGGTGGGTTTGCTGACATGCGAACGTTCGGCCAGTTCTGCCACCGGCAGCGACGCGAAGCTGCGTGGATCGGCCAGCACCAGCTTGGCCACCCGCTGTTCGGCCGGCGGCAGCGCGGGAATGGAGGCGCGGATGCGGTCGAGCATGGTGCGGCCTACTGTTCCTCGGCCCAGGCGCAGCCGTCACGCGCGATCATCGCGCTGGCCGCTGCCGGGCCCCAGCTGCCGGCGGCATAGGGCCGCGGACCGGTGGGGTCGTCGCGCCAGGCGTCGAGGATGGGCTCCACCCAGCGCCAGGCCTGTTCTTGTTCGTCGCTGCGCACAAAGAGGTTCAGCCGCCCGGCCAGCGCGTCCAGCAGCAGGCGTTCGTAGCCGCCGACACGTTCGCTGGCGAAGGCCTTGTCGAAGTCCAGGTCCAGCGACACCGGGGCCAGCATCTCGTTGCCGCCGCCGCTCTTGGCGGCCAGCAGGTGCAACTCCAGCCCGTCCTCGGGCTGCAGCTTGATCACCAGCTTGTTGGCGCGGGTGGTGCCCGGGAAGATCGGGTGCGGCACGGGGCGGAAGTTGACGACGATCTGCGCGTCGCGCGCCGCCAGGCGCTTGCCGGTGCGCAGGTAGAAGGGCACACCGGCCCAGCGCCAGTTCCGCACCTCGGTGCGCAGCGCGACGAAGGTGTCGCAGCGGCTGTCCGCCGGCACCTTGACCTCGTCGAGATAACCCACCACCGCCTTGCCGTTGACGGTGCCGGCGCGGTACTGCCCGCGCACGACGTCGCGGCCGACGGTCTCGGGCGTGAAGGGCTTCAGCGACTTCAGCACCTTCAGCTTCTCGTCGCGGATGGCGTCGGCGTCGTTGCTGGACGGCGGCTCCATCGCAATCATCGTCAGCAGCTGCAGCGCATGGTTCTGCACCATGTCGCGCAAGGCGCCGGTGTTGTCGTAGTAGTCGCCGCGTGCGCCGACGCCCAGGTTCTCGGCCAGCGTGATCTGGATGTTGGCAATGCTCTCGCGCCGCCACAGCGGCTCGAACAGCGCGTTGCCGAAGCGCAGCGCCATCAGGTTCTGCACCGCGGGCTTGCCGAGGTAGTGGTCGATGCGCAGCGCCTGCCGCTCGGAGAAGCTGCCGCGCACCGCGCGGTTGATCTCCTGCGCGCTGGCCAGGTCGTGGCCCAGCGGCTTTTCCAGCACCACACGCACCTGCGGGCCGTTGATGCCGGCCGCGCCGAGCTGGGCGCAAATCTGCGTGAACAGGTGCGGGCTGGTGGCCAGGAACAGCACCACGGTGTCGGCGCTGCGCTCGTCCAGCCAGCGTTTCAGCCCGGCATAGTGCTCGGGCTGCGACAAGTCCATGCGGCGGTAGTGCAGCAACTCGGCAAAGCGCGCGAACTCCTCGTCGCTGGGCTGCTTGGCTTCTTCGACGCCGCTGAATTTGTCGCGGATGTAGGCGCGGTACTCGGCGTCGCTGCGTTCGTCGCGCGCCACCGCCAGCAAGCGGCCGCCGGGCGGCAGCTTGTTGTGCCGGAAGGCCTGGAACAGTGCCGGCATCAGCTTGCGCCAGGTCAGGTCGCCGGTACCGCCGAAGAAGACGAGATCGAAGGACATCGTTGGTCGCCACTCCTGGTGGCATGTAACTCAGTTACTCAAACGATGATGCCCGAGTTTCTTCGGCCGGTCAATTCACGCCGGCTCAGCGCTGGAAGGCTCCGGGCGACCAGCTGCCCGGTTCCGGCAGCAGGCGCCGCCCCACCGGCAGCGCAAACTCGGCCTTGGGGGCCAGGTCCTGGCCGCCGACGAAGTTGTGCGGGTTGACGCCGCCGCCGCGCAGCCAGCTGCCGGTGGGCAGCTCGTAGCCCCAGGTGTCGGGCGCCGCCAGCATGCGTGTCAGCGCACTGGCGTTGCCGCCGAAGTGGCCCTTGGCGCCCCATTCGAAGACGCCGCCGCCGACGGTGAGGTTGTTCACCGCATGCAGTTCGGCGCCGGGCGGCAGCCTGTCGTCGAAGAAGCGCACGAACCAGGCCGGCAGCCACTTGCGGTTGATCAGCGTGTTGTGGCTCATGAAGAGCTTGTTCTGCGGCCATTGCCGGCCTTCGGCGCCGAAGGACACCATGACCGGATGGCGCGAGCCCTCGGACTGCTCGATGACGTTGCCGATCAGCCAGGCCGTGCCGCCCAGCGGCAGGTCGATCTCGTAGGAGGATTCGCCGTTGGGGCCATCGGACAGCAGGCTGTAGCTGATGTGGGTCTCGCGCGCGCTGGACTTGATCAGGTGGCCTTCGTAGCCGTTGTGGAAACGGCTGCCGGTGATGGACAGCCGGCCGATGCGTCCCACCGACAGCAGGTGCACGACCTGGCCTTCGATGCGCGGCGCGTCGCCGAACACGCTGTCTTCGATCTCCAGCCGCGAGGCTTCTTCGTTGCCGGTCCAGATGCCGGCTTCGTTGTCCAGGAAGCTGCAGCGCAGCACCTTCAGCTGGCCGGCGACCAGGCGCACCGCGGCGCCATTGACGTCGTTGGCGCGTGCACCGCGCAGCTCCAGGTTCTCCAGCGTCAGCGAGCCGCCCTGCAGCGTCAGCAGCGGCTTGCCGTCGGCACGGATGACCGGGCGCGGGCCGACGCCGCGGATCGTCAGCTTGATCGCCGGCACGATCAGCGGCCCGCCGCTGTACTCGCCGGGCATCAGGTCGATGACGTCGCCGTCGACCGCGGCCTTCAGCGCATCGGCGAGCTTGTACGGGGTGCCGCTGGGGCTGACCAGCAGGGTTGCTGCGCTGCAGGGGACGGCCAGGCAGGCTGCCAGCAGCACCAGGGCAAGTCGCTTCATCGGGCGTGGAACGGGACAACGCGGGAGGACGGGAGTATCTCAGGCGTTGTTACACCAGACACGTTGGCAATGCCACTGTGGCGCCTGCACCGCATGAACAGGGGGTTCCGGGTTTCTCCCTGTCGGCAGGTGCCAGCGTGGCGGGCGCAGGTGGCTAGGATGTTTGTGACAGTTGCATGACAACTCGAAGGAGACACAGATGCACCGCCACACCCCGCTGCTGGCCGCGCTGGCGCTGACCGCGTTGGCCCAGACCGAGGTCCAGGCCCAGGACAGCAGCCAGATCAACGTGATCTGCTCGGTGCAGGCCGAGTGGTGCAACATGATCCAGACGGTGTTTGCGCGCAGCACCGGCATCAAGGTCAACATGTCGCTGAAGGGTTCGGGCGAGGCCCTGGCCCAGCTGGTGGCCGAACGTGCAAACCCGAAGACCGACGTCTGGTTCGGCGGCACCGGCGACCCCCACCTGCAGGCGGCCGAACAAGGCCTGACGCTGGAATACAAGAGCGCCAGCCTGCCGCAGCTGCATGCCTGGGCGCAGCAGCAGGCGCAGCAGAGCGGCTGGAAGACCGTGGGCATCTACAGCGGGCCGCTGGGCTTTGGCTACAACACCGAGCTGGTGGCGAAGAAGAAGATGCCGGTGCCCAAGACCTGGGCCGACCTGCTGAACCCGGTGTTCAAAGGCGAGATCCAGGTTGCCAACCCGGCCAGCAGCGGCACCGCCTACACGATGGTGGCCACGCTGGTGCAGCTGATGGGCGAGGACAAGGCCTTCGACTACATGAAGGCGCTGCACAAGAACATCGGCCAGTACACCCGCAGCGGCACCGGCCCGATCAAGGCCGTGGCACGCGGCGAAACCACGGTGTCGATCAGCTTCGTGCACGACGGCCCCGGCGAGGCCATGCAGGGCTTCCCGGTGGCGACGATCACGCCGTCCGAAGGCACGGGTGCCGAGATCGGCTCGATGAGCCTGATCAAGGGCGCCCGCAACCCCGAAGGCGCGAAGAAGTTCTACGAATGGGCGCTGACGCCGCAGGCCCAGCAGTTCGGCGCGGCGGCCAAGCAGTTCCAGCTGCCGAGCAACAAGGCGACGCCGATCGACCCGCGTGTGCCCGACTTCAACAAGATCAAGTTCATCGCCTACGACTACGCCAAGTACGGTGCCAGCGCCGAGCGCCGGCGTCTGCTGGCGCGCTGGGAGAAGGACGTGAACACGTTGCCGCGGTGAGCGGCGGCGACCGTCCACGTTCTGCTGCCGCGGCGACGGCCGGCTCGGCTGCGCCACGCGGCTGGCTGCTGCTGGGCGCTGCGGCCTTTGTGCTGCTGCCCTGGTACCTGCCGCAGAACCTGACGCTGTGGCAATCGCTGGCCGCGGTGTTCGGCAGCGGTGAAGGTGGCAGCGGCCTGGTGCAGGCCCTGCAGCGGCCCTGGCTGTGGGCGGCTGCGGCGGCCCTGCTGCTGGCCAGCACGGCGC
>JBASTF010001052.1:0-6283 GCA_049274755.1 Rubrivivax sp.
GCTGGTGGCTGGCCAGCCGCGCCTGGGGCCTTGTGTCGCCGGCACCGGCAAGTTCATCTGCATCGGCCTGAACTACTCCGACCATGCGGCCGAAACCGGCGCCACGGTGCCGCCCGAGCCCATCATCTTCATGAAAGCCACCTCGGCCATCGTCGGCCCCGACGACGACCTGGAGATTCCGCGCGGCTCGCTGAAGACCGACTGGGAGGTCGAGCTCGGTGTGGTCATCGGCCGCACCGCGAAGTACGTCAGCGAAGACCAGGCGCTGGACCATGTGGCCGGCTACTGTGTGGTGCACGACGTTTCCGAACGTGCCTTCCAGATCGAGCACCAGGGCCAGTGGACCAAGGGCAAGTCGGCCGACACCTTCGGCCCCACCGGCCCCTGGCTGGTGACCCGCGACGAGGTGCCCGACCCGCAGCGCCTGCCGATGTGGCTGGAGGTGAACGGCCAGCGGCGCCAGAACGGCAGCACGGCGACGATGGTGTTCGGCGTGGCCAGGCTGGTGAGCTACCTGTCGCAGTTCATGAGCCTGCGCCCTGGCGACATCATCTCCACCGGCACGCCGCCCGGCGTCGGCATGGGGCTGAAGCCGCCGGTCTACCTGAAGGCCGGCGACGTGGTGGCGCTGGGCATCGAAGGCCTGGGCCAGCAGCGCCAGCGGGTGGTGCAGGGCTGACGACGGGGCCTCGGCCCCGCCGCCTTCAGAACAGGAAGTAACGCTGCGCCATCGGCAGCACGGTGGCCGGCTGGCAGGTCAGCAGCTGGCCATCGGCGCGCACGGCATAGGTCTGCGCGTCGATCTCCATGCGCGGCAGCCAGCCGTTGTGCACCATGTCGCCCTTCTTCACGCTGCGGCAGCCCTGCACCGAGGCCAGGCGCTTCTTCAGGTGCAGCTCGTCACCGATGTCGCCGCGCAGCGCGGCGCCGCTGACGAAGGTCAGCGAGGTCTTGTGCAGCGCACCGCCGTAGCTGCCGAACATCGGCCGGTAGTGCACAGGCTGCGGCGTCGGGATGCTGGCATTGGGGTCGCCCATCTGCGCCGCGGCGATGAAACCGCCCTTCAGCACCAGGCTGGGCTTGACACCGAAGAAGGCCGGCTTCCACAGCACCAGGTCGGCCCACTTGCCGATCTCGACACTGCCCACCTCGTGGCTGATGCCGTTGGCGATGGCCGGGTTGATCGTGTATTTGGCGACGTAGCGCTTGACCCGCGTGTTGTCGTTGCGCGCCGAGTCGCCGGCCAGCGCACCACGCTGCAGCTTCATCTTGTGCGCCGTCTGCCAGGTGCGGATGATGACCTCGCCGACACGGCCCATGGCCTGGCTGTCCGAGCTCATCATGCTGATCGCGCCCAGGTCGTGCAGCACGTCCTCGGCGGCGATAGTCTCGCGGCGGATGCGGCTTTCGGCGAAGGCCAGGTCCTCGGCGATGCCGGCGTCGAGGTGGTGGCAGACCATCAGCATGTCCAGGTGCTCGTCCACCGTGTTCGCGGTGTAGGGCATCGTCGGGTTCGTGCTGCTGGGCAGGAAGTTGGCCTCGCCGACGACCTTCAGGATGTCGGGTGCATGGCCGCCGCCGGCGCCTTCGGTGTGGAAGGCACACAGCGTGCGGCCCGCGGTGGCGGCGACGGTGTCTTCGACGAAGCCGCTTTCGTTCAGCGTGTCGCTGTGGATCGAGACCTGGGTGTCGGTGACCTCGGCGATGTCCAGGCAGTTGCTGATGGCGGCCGGTGTCGTGCCCCAGTCTTCGTGCAGCTTCAGGCCGATGGCGCCGGCGGCGATCTGCTGGCTCAGCGCCTCGGGCCGGCTGGCGTTGCCCTTGCCGAGGAAACCCAGGTTCATCGGGAAGGCATCGGCCGCCTGCAGCATGCGGTGCAGGTTTTCAGGGCCGGGCGTGCAGGTGGTGGCGAAGGTGCCGGTGGCCGGGCCGGTGCCGCCGCCCAGCATCGTCGTGATGCCCGAATACAGCGCCTCGTCGATCTGCTGCGGGCAGATGAAGTGGATGTGGCTGTCGATGCCGCCGGCGGTGACGATCAAGCCCTCGCCGGCGATGATCTCGGTGCCGGGGCCGATGACGATGTCGACGCCGTCCATCACGTCCGGGTTGCCGGCCTTGCCGATGGCGGCGATGCGGCTGCCCTTGATGCCGATGTCGGCCTTCACGATGCCCCAGTGGTCGACGATCAGCGCGTTGGTGATCACGCAGTCGGCGGCCTCGTGGTGGCCGGGGCCGTTGACCACCTGGCTCTGGCCCATGCCGTCGCGGATGGTCTTGCCGCCGCCGAACTTCACCTCGTCGCCATAGCCGCCGGCACGCAGCGTGTGGTCGGCCTCGACCTCGATCAGCAGTTCGGTGTCGGCCAGGCGCAGCCGGTCGCCGACGGTGGGGCCGAAGATCTCGGCGTAGGCACGTTTGCCGATGTGTGCCATCAGAGCGCTCCCTGCACCTGGCCGCGGAAGCCGTAGACGTGGCGGCTGCCGGCATAGGCCACCAGCGTGACGGTGCGCTGCTGGCCGGGCTCGAAGCGCACGGCCGTGCCGCTGGCGATGTGCAGCCGCATGCCACGGGCGGCGGCGCGGTCGAAACGCAGCGCCGGGTTGGTTTCCGTGAAGTGGTAGTGGCTGCCCACCTGGATCGGCCGGTCGCCGCTGTTTTCGACGACCAGGGTCACGGTGGGGCGGCCGGGGTTCAGCGGCAGTTCGCCGTCGTCGGTGAAGAGTTCGCCAGGGATCATGGTGCAGGGGACCTCGATTCAGGCAATGGGTTGGTGCACGGTCACCAGTTTGGTGCCGTCGGGGAAGGTGGCCTCGACCTGGATCTCGGGCACGAGATCGGCCACGCCGTCCATCACGTCCTGGCGCGTGAGCACCTGCTTGCCCTCGCTCATCAGCTGGGCCACGGTCTTGCCGTCGCGTGCACCTTCCAGGATGGCGGCGGTGATGAAGGCGATGGCCTCGGGCACGTTGAGCTTCAGCCCACGTGCCTTGCGCCTTTCGGCCAGCAGCGCGGCGGTGAAGATCAGCAGCTTGTCTTTCTCTCGCGGTGTCAGGTCCATGGCGGTGCGCGTCAGCAGGTTGGGTGCCATGCTAATCGCTGATGCCCCTGGTGCGCTTCTTGTGTACGGTCGGGGGGTGAGCTCGCCTGCCGCCACCCAACGTGTCCAGAAGACCCGCCGTGACTACAACGGCTGGGTCGCGCGCGAGAGCATCGAAGACTACGCACTGCGCTTCACGCCGCGGGCCTTCCGCAAGTGGGGGCCGTGGCGCGTGGCCAACACCGCGTTCGGCGCCGCGTCCTTCCTGATCCTCGAAGCCGTCGGCGCCACGCTGCTGGTGCAGCACGGTTTCGTCAACGCGGCGCTGGCCATCCTGGCCACCGGGCTGATCATCTTCCTGGCCGGGTTGCCGATCAGCGTCTACGCCGCGCGCCACGGGCTCGACATGGACCTGCTGACCCGCGGCGCCGGCTTCGGCTACATCGGCAGCACCGTCACCAGCCTCATCTACGCCAGCTTCACCTTCATCTTCTTCGCGCTCGAAGCGGCGGTGATGGCCTATGCGCTGGAGCTGGCCTTCGACATCCCGCCGGCCTGGGGCTACCTGCTGTGTGCGCTGGTGGTCATTCCGCTGGTGACCCACGGCGTCACCGCGATCAGCCGCTTGCAGGTGTGGACGCAGCCGCTGTGGATCGTGATGCTGGTCGTGCCCTACATCTATGTGTTCGGCAAACACCCGGGCCTGCTCGACGGCCTGGTGGCCTACCCCGGTGGCGGCGACGACGCGCCCGGCGGCTTCGATCTGATGGCCTTCGGCGCGGCGACGACGGTGGGCATCGCGCTGATCACGCAGATGGGCGAGCAGGTCGACTACCTGCGTTTCATGCCCGAGCCGCGGCCCGGGCGCCGGCTGCGCTGGTGGCTGGCCGTGCTGGTCGGCGGGCCGGGCTGGGTGATTCCCGGCGTGCTGAAGATGCTGGGCGGCGCGCTGCTGGCTTACCTGGCCATCACGCACATGGTGCCACTGGACCGCGCCGTCGATCCCAACCAGATGTACCTGGCGGCCTACGAAGCGGTGTTCTCGAACTACGGCATCGCGGTGGCGGCGACGGCGGCGTTTGTCTTCGTCTCGCAGCTGAAGATCAACGTCACGAACGCCTATGCCGGTTCGCTGGCCTGGAGCAACTTCTTCTCGCGGCTGACCCACGCCCACCCGGGGCGTGTGGTGTGGATGGTGTTCAACACCGGCATTGCGCTGGTGCTGATGGAGATGAACGTGTTCCAGGCCCTCAGCCATGTGCTGGGCCTGTACGCCAACGTCGCCATCGCCTGGATGATGGCCGTTGTCGCCGACCTGGTGATCAACAAGCCCATGGGCTGGAGCCCGCCCGGCATCGAGTTCAAGCGCGCCCACCTCTACGACATCAACCCGGTCGGTGTCGGCGCGATGGGCATTGCCTCGCTGCTGTCGGTGGCGGCCCATCTGGGCGCCTTCGGGGCCATGGCGCAGGCCTTCTCGGCGCTGATCGCCCTGGTCACGGCCTTTGTCGCCGCGCCGCTGATCGCCTGGGGCACACAGGGCCGCTACTACATCGCGCGGCGTTCCATCCCCATCGTGCCCGATGGGGCCTACAAGCGCCTGAAGGCCAGCTGCACCGTCTGCGAACGTGAATACGAGGGCGAGGACATGGCCTTCTGCCCGGCTTATGGCGCGCCGATCTGCAGCCTGTGCTGCACGCTGGACGCACGCTGCGAAGACCTGTGCAAGCCCGAGGCCACGCTGTCGGCGCAATGGGCGGCCCTGCTGCGCCGGCTGCTGCCGCGGCGCATGTGGCCGCAGCTGGAAGCCGGGCTGTCGCGCTACCTGCTGCTGATGGGCCTGGTGACACCGGCGCTGGCCCTGTTGCTGGGTGTGGCCTGGCGCCAGTCCACGCTGGCCGGCAGCTTCGTCGTGCTGTGGATCGTCGCCGCCGTGGTCTGCTGGTGGCTGGTGCTGGCCCACCGCAGCCGCGCCGCGGCGCAAGAGGAGTCCAACCGCCAGACCGCCGCGCTGCAGCGCGAGATTGCATCGCACGCGCGCACCGATGAGGCGCTGCAACTGGCCAAGCGCCAGGCCGACACCGCCAACCAGGCCAAGAGCCGCTACATCACGACCATCAGCCACGAGCTGCGCACGCCGCTGAACAGCATCCTCGGTTATGCCCAGTTGCTCGAGGAAGACGAGGCCATGCCGGCGCACCGCCGCCAGGCCGTCAGCGTCATCCGCCGCGGCGGCGACCACTTGCTGAGCCTGATCGAAGGCACGCTGGACATCGCGCGCATCGAGTCCGGCAAGCTGGCGCTGGACGTGCGGACCACGCGTTTCGCCGACGGCCTGGAAGAGATCGCGCGCCTGTTCGAGCTGCAGGCGGCGGGGCGCGGCCTGGCCTTCCGCTTCGAGGTCGAGGGCCAGCTGCCGCTGGCCGTGCGTGCCGACGAAAAGCGGCTGCGCCAGATCCTCATCAACCTGCTCGGCAACGCCATCAAGTTCACGCAGGCCGGCCAGGTGAGCCTGCGTGTGCGCTACCGCCGCGAGATGGCGCGTTTCGAGATCGCCGACACCGGCCCCGGCATGAGCGAAGGCGAACTGGCACGGGTGTTCGAGCCCTTCGAACGCGGCAGCGCGGCCAGCGGCATGAGCGTGGGCAGCACCGGCCTGGGGCTGACGATTGCACGCATGCTGGCCGAACTGATGGGCGGCGAGATGACGGTGGCCAGCACACCGGGCCAGGGCACGACCTTCACCATCCTGCTGTTCCTGCCCGAAGCCCATGGTGTGCTGCCCGATGCCGCGGCGGCACAGCAGCGCCGCACCGGCTACCTGGGGCCGCGCCGGCGTGTGCTGGTGGTCGACAACGAAGAGGCCGACCGCCGCCTGCTGCAGGACCTGCTGCAGCCGCTGGGCTTCGAGGTGCACAGCGCCGCGGCCGGCGAAGAGGCGCTGGCCCAACTCGCCACCGCGGCGCCGGCCTTCGACGCCGTGTTCATGGACCTGGCGATGCCCGGCATCGACGGTTGGGAAACGATCCGCCGGCTGCGCGAGGCCGGCCACACGATGCCGGTGGCCGTGGTTTCCGCGAATGCCTTCGACAAGCGCCTGGACAACATCGTCGGCCTGCCGGCCGAAGACTTCCTCGTCAAACCGGTGCGTGTGGCCGAACTGCTGGACTGGCTGGGCCGCCACCTGGCGCTGCAATGGACCTTGGCCGAACGTGCGGCACCCGAGGACGCACCGGTGGCTGGCGG
>JBASTF010001053.1:0-2998 GCA_049274755.1 Rubrivivax sp.
GGCCCGACCTGCGCTGGAGCGGCCCCTGCCGCGACGGCGCCGCCAACGGCCGCGGTGTGCTGCGGGCCTATGCCGGCGGGCGTGTGGTGCGCTTGTTCTACGGCCGGCTGCAGGCCGGGCGGCTGGAACTCGGCGCTGTCGAGCTCGACGGTGGCTATGCCGCCGGCCGCTTCGACGACCAAGGCCGCGTCGTCAGCGACGGCGAACGCAACACGCTGATCCTGGCCTTCGGCGAAGCCAGCGCTGCCGCCCGCGAGATGGCCGAGCGCTTCCGCGGCCAGGGCAATGCCGCGTCAGCGCGTTTCTACGACGACCGGGCGCGGCAGCTGGCGCTGCAGCTCGACTAGACGTCGATGTTCGCCGCGCGCAGCGCGTTGCTCTCGATGAAGTCCCGCCGCGGCTCGACCTCGTCGCCCATCAGCATCGTGAACACACGGTCGGCTTCGATGGCGTCGTCGATCTGCACCCGCAGCAGGCGGCGCACCGTCGGGTCCATCGTCGTTTCCCAGAGCTGTTCGGGGTTCATCTCGCCCAGGCCCTTGTAGCGCTGGCGGCCGACGGCGCCTTCGGCCTGGGTCATCAGCCAGTCCATCGCGGCGCGGAAGTCGGCGACCTTCTGTTCCTTCTGCTTTTCGCCTTCACCACGCCGCACCACGGCGTCGGCGCCGAGCAGGCCCTTGAAGGTGGTACCGGCTTCCTTCAGCGCCGCATAGTCGGCACCGTGCACGAAGTCGGCGCTGATGACGCTGGCCTTCACGTTGCCATGGTGGCGGCGGCCGACACGCAGCAGGTGTTTGTCGGTGCGTGCGTCGAACTGCGCCTCGACCTGGGCGTCATGCAAGGCCGCTTGCAACGCGTCGGCGCTGGCCTGGGCGGCAGCAGCGTTGTCCAGGTCCAGCGTCAGGCCGTTGGCCAGCGCACGCAGTGCTTCCAGGTCCATCCAGTTCGACAGGCGTTCGATGACGCTGTTGGCCAGCAGGTACTTGCGCGCCAGCTCTTCCAGCGTCGAACCGGCAATGGTCTGCGTGGCGTCGGCGCTGCCGCTGGGCAGCACGGCGGCACCGTCCAGCGCCACCTTCAGCAGGAAGGCGTCGAGCTCGTGGCCGTCCTTCAGGTACTGCTCGTGTTTGCCGTGTTTGACCTTGTACAGCGGCGGCTGCGCGATGTAGATGTGGCCACGTTCCACCAGGGCCGGCATCTGGCGGTAGAAGAAGGTCAGCAGCAGCGTGCGGATGTGGGCGCCGTCGACGTCGGCGTCGGTCATCACGATGATGCGGTGGTAGCGCAGCTTGTCGACGTTGAATTCCTCGGGCCCGATGCCGGTGCCCAGGGCCGTGATCAGCGTGACGATGGAGTCGCTGGACAGCAGCTTCTCGTAGCGCGCCTTCTCGACGTTGAGGATCTTGCCGCGCAGCGGCAGGATCGCCTGGAACTTGCGGTCACGCCCCTGCTTGGCGCTGCCGCCGGCGCTGTCGCCCTCGACGATGTAGATCTCGCACAGCGCCGGGTCTTTTTCCTGGCAGTCGGCCAGCTTGCCGGGCAGGCCCATGCCGCTCATCACCGTCTTGCGTGTGGCCTCGCGGGCCTTGCGTGCAGCTTCGCGGGCGCGTGCGGCCTCGACGATCTTGCCGCAGATGATCTTGGCGTCGTTCGGGTTCTCGAGCAGCCATTCGCCCAGCTTGGCAGCGACGATTTCCTCGACCGGGCCGCGCACCTCGCTGGAGACCAGCTTGTCCTTGGTCTGGCTGCTGAACTTGGGTTCGGGCACCTTGATGCTGATGACACACGCCAGGCCTTCACGCATGTCGTCGCCGCTGATCTCGACCTTGGCCTTCTTTGCCAGTTCGTTGTCTTCGATGTACTTGTTGATGACCCGCGTCATCGCCGCGCGCAGCCCGGTGAGGTGGGTGCCGCCGTCGCGCTGCGGGATGTTGTTGGTGAAACACAGCACGCTCTCGACATAGCTGGTGTTCCACTGCATCGCCACTTCCACGGCCACCAGGGTGCCCTGGTCGCTGTTGCGTTCGCCCAGCGCATGGAAGGCCTGCGTGCCCAGCACCGTCTTGCCCTGGTTGATGAACTGCACGAAGCCCTTCACGCCACCGGCAAACGCGAAGTTGTCTTCCTTCGCATTGCGTTCGTCGACGAGGCGGATCTTCACGCCGTTGTTCAGGAACGAGAGTTCACGCAGGCGCTTGGCCAGCACGTCGTAGTGGAAGTCGACGAGGCTGAAGATCTCGTCATCGGGCAGGAAGTGCACCTCGGTGCCGCGCTTCTCGGTGTCGCCGGTGATCTTCATCGGGCTGACCTCGACACCGTCGCGCTGGTCGATCTGCCGTTCCTGCACGACACCACGCTTGAACTCAAGGTGGTGGGCCTTGCCGTCGCGGCGCACCGTCAGGCGCAGCCAGCGGCTCAGCGCGTTGACGCAGGACACACCCACGCCGTGCAGGCCGCCCGAGACCTTGTAGCTGTTCTGGTTGAACTTGCCGCCGGCATGCAGCTCGGTCAGTGCGATCTCCGCCGCCGAACGCTTGGGCTCGTGTTTGTCGTCCATCTTGATGCCGGTCGGGATGCCGCGGCCGTTGTCCACCACGCTGATGGAATTGTCCAGGTGGATGGTGACCATGATGTCGTCGCAATGGCCGGCCAGCGATTCGTCGATGGAGTTGTCCACCACCTCGAACACCAGGTGGTGCAAACCGGTGCCGTCCGAGGTGTCGCCGATGTACATGCCGGGCCGCTTGCGCACGGCCTCCAGGCCTTCGAGGATCTGGATCGAGCCCTCGCCATACCCTTCGGACGCACCGGCCTGGTTGGAATCGATCTTGGGCTGGAAATTGGAGCTTCCCTCAACGCCTTCACCGGAATGAACACCCTCGTTTGCGCGGCCTGACTCGTCCGGAGTGGCTGCGTTGGCTTTGTTTTCTTCGGTCATAACTCAGTTTTCTCAATCTCTTGAATGACCAAACCCGCTTTGGCTAGCGGGTTCGGCGGG
>JBASTF010001054.1:0-10868 GCA_049274755.1 Rubrivivax sp.
GGGGTCGGCCGTGCGCAGCAGCGCGATCGCGGCATCCGCTTCATCGTCGTTGCCTTCGAGCGGGAGGACCAGGGTGCGCAGCAGCCGCTGGGCCGGCACGTCGCCGGCGACCGCCGCGGCGTGCAGCCATTGCAACGCCGTTTCCGAACCTTGCAGCGCGACGCTGGCCCGGAGCTGCAGCGCACCGAGGCGGCGTTGCGCCTCCGGGATGCCGGCAAGTGCGGCCTTCTCGACGAAGTACTGCGCCAGCTGGGGGTTGGCGACGCTGCAGCGGTGATTCCCGAGTGCGCGGTACAAGTGCATCCAGGACTGCGCGTTCCCGGCGTCGGCAGCACGCATCAGCAGTGCCACACCCTTGCGCATGTTGGCCGCGCCAACGAGCTGCGTGCTGGCGATCGGCGGAACGTCGATGCCGCAGTAGGCGCAGCCCAGCCAGTACGCAGCATCGCAGTCGCCGTCGGCCACGAGAACCTCGAGGCAGGTCTCGATCTGTTTTGCGCTCATGCCCTGCAGCGCACAGGCATCGTCGATCGCGAGTTCCACGGCAGCCTTCAGGCAGCGCGCGGCGGGCAGCCCGGCAGCACCCTGATCCGCAAGTGCCACCTGGATGCAAGCCAGCAGACGTGGCAGGTCGCGCCGTCGGGCCGCGTGGTCTGCAGCGATCAGCGCCAACGGTTCCAGCCGCCCGGGCCAGACCTGCCGCAACGCGCGCAGCAACGGCTGTTCCGGCTCTGCCGGCGCGGTGGCTGCGATGGCCCGCTCGACGCGCTGCGCGAGAAAATGTCCCTGTCGCGCTGCCAGGCGGATCCATTGCAACGCTGTTCCGGCATCGGGCCCCACCAGCGCCATCCAGGCTCCGAGCTTGAACTGAGCGGCCGCAAAGCCGCCGTCGGCGGCGCGCCGCAGCGTGGATTCGTGTCCCATCGCCACGATGCGATCCAGATCCAGATGCTCGCAGATGATGCGTGCCGTGTCGGCTGCAGGCTGCAGGCTCGGGTGTGCGAGGTACTCGAGAGCCAATTGCTCGTGGCGTGGAAAGCCGTCCGTGCCTGCAAGGTAGCGGCGGCCCACCTCGAGCCGTGCCACGGCATCGTGGCGCGCTCGCGCGACGAGGGCGATGTTCTCTCTCTTCAAACGGTCTCCGTGTGTTGTGCAGGCCGAACTCCGACCAGTCGGGCGAGGGCGGAAGCGAGCGGCTTCCGACGTTTGACACCACTGCTGCTGCCCGGCACGGGGCAGATTGCGACCATCGTAGGTGGCGGACATTGACGGCAACATGAGCTCAAGTTGTCGTTTTTGTCATGTTCGAGCGTGCCCTGGCGCAGCGCGATCAGGTCGGCACGGGCGCTGCGGTCGCATGGCCCGCGTCGATGCGCCACGTCGTGGTGGCGGTGACACATGGAGGCGCAGATATCGATGGGCTTTGTTTGCACTGCCCTCGCTGTTCTGCGCGACTCTCGCCGCGCCTGGCTACGCTTCCTACATTGGGCCGCAGTCGCTCCCACGCACGACCAAAGCCGGTGACGCCCAGGTCTTCATGGCCTCGGGCAACACCGACAAGGCAGCGCCGGGCGGCCCTTCTCGACAACTCATCAACCTGGAGATCGATGCATGAAACAACGACAACTGCTCGCGCTGGCCGCGCTGGCTTCTCTGTCCGTGCCTGCTGCGGCACAGTCTTCCGTCACCATGTACGGCCTGATCGGTCTGGAGTTCGGCAAGAACCCCGGTTCCGAGTCGCAGGTCGTGCAGAACGGGGCGAACAGCCGCCTGGGCGTTCGCGGCCAGGAAGACCTGGGCGGCGGCTTGCGCGCCTTCTTCAACCTTGAGAACCGGTACGAACCCGATACCGGAACCCAGAGCGATACCCGCTTCTGGAACGGCCGGTCCGTCGTCGGCTTGGAGGGTGGCTTCGGGCGCTTCTGGATGGGCCGCGAATACACGCCGCTGTTCATCAACGTGGCGCTGGCGGGTGACCCCTGGGGCTGGACGGGCATCGGCGCACTCGACTCCGGCCTGGCTGGTGTGGGGGCTTACACGCGCTACGACAACACGCTCAACTACCAGTACAGCGTCGCCGGCTTGACGGCCTGGGTGCAGACGGCCGAACGTGACAACAACGGCAACAGCGCCGGTACGGCGATGGCCCAGAAACGGCCGATGTCGCTGGCCGTGACCTATGGCAACGGTCCGCTGTTCGTCGGCTTCGGCTACGACACGCGCATCAACGACAACGACGGTTTGTGGACCCTGGTCGGCACCTACGCCATCGGCACGGTCAAACTGCATGGCACCTATGCCAGCGGCAAGACGGCCACCGGTGTCAAGAACACCGAGATTGCACTGGCCGCCACAGCGCAACTCGGCGCCGGCCAGCTGCGGCTGGGTATGGACCAGGTCAAGCGCGACACCGCGCCGTCGACGACGCTGAAGCAGCAGGTCTCCCTGGGTTACCACTACCTGCTGTCCAAGCGCACCACGGTGTTCGCCGACGTCACCAACGACAGCAAGGTGGCCGCCAGCAAGAGCGGCTACGGCTTCGGTGTGAAACACGCGTTCTGAACCATGCCGAGCGGCGGCTCATGAGGCCGCCGTGTCGGCTGTTCCCGGCAGCGGCAGCAGCAGGCCGACCTCGGTCGAGCCCTGCGCCGAGTTCGCGAACACCTGGCCACCGTGCATGCGGGCAATCGCCGCGACGATGGCCAGGCCGAGACCATGGTTCTCATGGCCTGCCGATCGCGCCTTGTCGGCGCGGTAGAAGCGATCGAAGATCCTGGGCAGGTCGTCCGCGCCGATCTCGGGCCCGTCATTCCTGACGGATAGGCGTAACCCGGTCAGGTCGGCCGTGGGCGCGATGATGATGTCGACGGTCGAACCCGCGTTCGCGTAGCGTGTGGCGTTGACCAGCAGGTTCGACAGTGCGCGGCGCAGCAGCGGCACGTCGAACCACCCCTGCGCATCGCCCAGGATCTGCAGCCTCAGGCCGGCGGCGTCGGCTGCGGCCTCGTGGTACTCGCCGACGGCGGCCGCGATTTCGGCCAGGCTCTGCGCATGCACGCGGCGCGCACGCACACCACGGTCGGCGCGCGAGAGGAACAGCATGTCGCGCACGATGTCGGCCAACCGCCGCAGTTCCTCGAGATTCGAGCCGATCACGTCTTCGAGCTCGGCACCGTTGCGGGCGCGCCGCAAGGCCACCTCGGAGCTGCTGATCAACGTTGCCAGCGGCGTGCAAAGCTCGTGCGCGACGTCCGAGTTGAAGGCCTCGAGCTGGGTGTAGGCATGGTCCAGCCGCTGCAGCAAGGCGTTGAACTGTGCGACGAGGGGCCGCAGTTCCTCAGGCTGATCGTGGTCGTCGAGCCGGCGGTACAGCGTGTCGGCGCCCAGCTTGCGTGCCTGGCGCGCCAAGTGATGGATGGGTCCAAGGCCGGTGTGGACCAGCAGATAGCCGGTGAGGGAGGCCAGTGCCGAGGTTGCGAAGGCGGCCAGGACCAGGGTCCAGGTGAGCCGGCGCAGCAGCAGGTCGTCGTCGCGGATGTCGAGATGCAACGTGGCTGTCGCCAGGTCGCCGGCCGCACGCAGCCGCGGTACTTCGAAGATGACACTGCGTTCGCGAGGTGGTGCGCTCGCGGGGCGCGTGGCGCTCGCATAGACGATGGCCCCGCTGCGGCTGCCGAGCTCCAGCGACATCTCGTCATGACCGACGAAGAAGTCGTCGAGCTTGTGTTTCAGCCGCTCGATGTCGACGTCGTCCCGTGCTTCCTGCATCAGATGCTGGATCTGCACGCGTTTGTTCGCCAGGGCCTCTCCCTGGCGCGCCGACAGGCTGGCCCTGGCATCGACGAAGACGATGGTGCAAACGATGGTCGAGCCGACCAGGCCCTGCAGTGCCAGCCATGCCGAGAGCTGGCGTCCGACGGAGGGGCCGCGGCTCATGGTTCGCGTTCCTCCAGCACGTAGCCCATGCCTCTGACGGTGTGCAGCAGCTTGTTCGCGTGCGGGCCGTCGAGCTTTGCACGCAGACGGCCGACGGCGACGTCGACGACGTTGGTGTTGCTGTCGAAGTTCATGTCCCAGACCTGCTCGGCGATCTCGGTGCGCGACAGGACCTCGCCGCGCCGGCGCAAAAACAGGGCCAGCAGCGTGAACTCCTTGGCCGTGAGTTCGAGGCGCTGGCCGGCACGTGTCGCACGCCGCTTGAGAACGTCGAGCTGCAGGTCGGCCAGTTCCAGGACCGGCAGGTGCTGGGCGGGCGTGTCGGGCCTGGAGCGGCGCAGCAACACTTCGATGCGTGCCACGAGCTCGGTGAAGGCGAAGGGCTTCGTCAGATAGTCGTCGGCGCCGGTTTGCAGGCCCTTGACGCGGTCGTCGACGGCGCTGCGCGCCGTGAGCATCAGCACCGGCGTGTGTTTCGTCCGCCGAAGCGCCGCGAGCAGGCTGAGGCCGTCGATGCCCGGCAGCATCTGGTCCAGCAGCACGACGTCGTAGTCCTGCTCCAGTGCGCAATGCAGGCCGTCGACGCCATCGTGGACGACGTCGACGACATAGCCTTCTTCGCTCAGCCCCTTCTTCAGGTAGTCGGCCAGCTTGGTTTCGTCTTCGATCAACAGCAGTTTCATCGTGAGCTCTGTGGTTCGTTGTCGAGGGAGAGTGTCGGTGGAGGGCGCGACATGCCGGTGCATAACGCAATCGTCATCTGCCGGAACTGCTTTTGTGGGGTGCCAGTTTCTACAGTGACGGTCATGCCTTGCGGCATTCGCCCGCGGTTCTGCCGCGGTTCCGTTGTCACGTTCAAGAAGGACATTCCATGAACCGTCGTCATTCCCTCCTGCTGTCGCTGACCACCGCCGTCGTGTTCGGCGCTCCCGCACTGGCCCAGGCGAACTCCGTCTGGCATCCGGCCATCGGCGAAGCCGGTGTCGTCGAGCGCGGCGACCACTTCAAGAGCACCAAGACACGCGCCGAGGTCATGGCCGAGGCCGAGGCCGCACGCAAGGACGGCAGCCTGCTGCTGATCGAGCGCGGTTTGCCCTTGCCGGCGAAGGGCGTCGGCACCGCCAAGACGCGGCAGCAGGTCAAGGATGAGATGCGCAGCGAGTCGCCGCAGGACCGCCGCGCGCGCATGGACCTGCTGATCGGCGGCTGAGCGGCGCCGGCGCGCCGGGTGGGCGGCAGCAGGGTGGTCCACCCGTCGCACGCCGTTGCGTCCAGTCACCGCGTGGCCCCCGCAGTCGGACGCAGGCAGCGCGTCACGACATCGTTGCGCGCACGGTAGACCCCGGCGCGCGCACCGACCGGTCCGAGGCCGGCCGGCACGAAGCGCTCGAACCGTGCCAGGCCCCGGGGGCGACAGGCCGGCCCGTGCTGGCCCTTGAAGTGCAGGACATCGAGCAGGCTTTCCCGGCGCAATGCCAAGTGGTGTTCGTCGCCGGTACGGCCCAGGTCGAGGAACATGCAGTGCAGCTCGAGTTTGAATTCGTTGACCACCTCCTGCCCCAGGTCCAGCGAGTAGTGCTGCTCCGCCTGGCCCACTGGCGACAGCGAGCCGAGCACGGCGCAGACGGTCAGCTCGTGCTGCCCGGCGTCGCCGCCGCCTGGCCGTCCACGCGCGTGTCGCCTTGACGGCCTCGATCGTGTCGGCGACGCGGGCCCGATGCCCATAGGCCTTGATTTCCTTCATGGTGCCTGCTTCGTGTCGGCGGCGTTGGCCAGCTCGGCGGCCTCGGGCCTCTCGGCCGCCAGCCGCTTGCGATCTGCGCTTGCCTCCGACCACTCGTAGACCAGCGGCAGCAGCAGCAAGGTCAGCAGCGTCGAGGTGATCAGGCCGCCGACCACCACGGTGGCCAGCGGGCGCTGGGTCTCGGCACCCACGCCGGTCGAGATCAGCATCGGTACCAGTCCGAGGATGGCGACGGAGGCCGTCATCAGCACGGGCCGCAGCCGCAGTGCCGCGCCTTGGCGTACCGCTTCGCGGATCGGCAGACCCTGCTTGCGCTGGTCGTTCAGGAAGCTGACCAGCACGATGCCGTTGAGCATGGCCACACCGAACACCGCGATGAAGCCGATGGCCGAGGGCACCGACAGGTACTGCCCGGTGACAAAGAGGCCGACGATGCCGCCGATGATGGCGAAGGGCACGTTGGCGATGATCAGCGTTGCATGCCGTGCCGAGTTGAACGCGGTGTACAGCAGGATGAAGATCAGGCCGATCGTCAGCGGCACGATCACGGCCAGCCGGGCCATGGCGCGCTGCTGATTCTCGAACGCGCCACCCCACTCGGTCCAGTAGCCGGCCGGCATCTGCACCTTGGCTGCAATCGCTGCGCTGGCGTCGCGCACGAAGCCGTCGATGTCGCGCCCCTGCACGTCCATCTGCAGCACCGCATAGCGCTGCAGCGACTCGCGGCGCACGAAGGTGTAGCCCTCGTCGAGCGCGATCGTCGCGAGTTGCGAGAACGGCACCAGCGCACCCTCCGCGGTGCGGACCGGGATGTTGGCGATGGCCGAAGGGCTGTTGCGGAATTCGTCGGCCAGGCGCACGACGATGTCGAAGCGGCGTGTGCCGTCGATCAGGGTCGAGACCGTCTCGCCGCCGATGCCGGCCTCGACGACGGCCAGGACGTCGGCGGCGTTCAGGCCGTAGCGCGCTGCCGCGGCGCGGTCGACCTTGATCACCATCTGCGGCTTGCCTTTGTTGGCTTCTGCCGACAGGTCGGCAGCACCGGGAACGCTGCCGATGACGCTCTTGATCTGGGCTGAGAGGCTCTCCAGCTTGTCGAGGTCTTCGCCATAGACCTTCAGCGCCAACGTGGCGCGCACGCCGGAGATCAGTTCCTCCACCCGCATCTGGATCGGCTGCGTGGCGCCGAAGACGGCGGTCTGCACTTCGGCCTCCAGGTACTCCTGCATCTCCTTGCCCAGCGCGGCGAACGACCGCTTGGCGGACCACTCGTCCTGCGGTGTCAGGTCGAGCAGCACCTCCATGTAGCTCACGTCGGAGGTTTCGCCCTTTTCGGCGCGACCGATCGTCGCCAGCACCGAGCGCACCTGCGGATACTTGGCCCGCAGCTTGGCGTCCACCAGGTTGGCCACGCGGATCGACTCGTCGAGCGATGTCGACGGCACGCCGATGACGCGGAACATGATTGTGCCTTCCTGCAACTGCGGCATGAACTCCTTGCCCAGCAGCGGGAACAGTGCAAGTGCGCCCACCAGCAATGCCAGCGAGGCACCGACCACGGTCTTCTTGCGCTCCAGGGCCCAGTCCAGCAGCGGCAGGTAGGTCCTCTTCGCCATGCGCACCAGCCAGGTGTCTCTTTCTTCTTTGGGCTTGAGGATCAATGCCGCCAGCACCGGCACCAGGGTCAGCGACAGCAGCAGCGAGCCGGCCATCGCGAAGGTGATGGTCAGCGCCATCGGCTTGAACAGCTTGCCTTCCAGGCCGCTCAGCGAAAACAGCGGCAGGAAAACGACGATGATGATCAGGATTGCGAACGCGATCGGGTTCGCCACTTCGCGTGCGGCCTCGAGCACCACGTGCGTGCGGTTGACGGGCCGGCCCGATTCGCGCGCGTGGGCCAGCAGCCGGAAGGCGTTTTCGACCATCACCACCGCGCCGTCGACCATCATCCCGATGCCGATGGCCAGCCCGGCCAGCGACATCAGGTTGGCCGAGAGCCCGAAGCGATTCATCAGGACGAAGGCAAACAACATGGCCAGCGGCAGCGTGACGATCACGACGATCGCCGAACGCAACTCGCCGAGGAACAGGAACAGGATCACAGCGACCAGGATCGAGCCTTCGAGCAGGGCATTTTCGGCGGTCTTCAAAGCCTTCTGGACGATCTCGGTGCGGTCGTAGACGGCCCTGAGCTCGACACCCTTGGGCAGCGCCGCCTGCGCGGTGGCCAGCTTGGCCTTCACGGCCTCGACGACATTGGCGGCGTTTTCGTTGATGCGCGCCAATGCGATGCCCAGCACGGTTTCCTTGCCGTTGCGCGTGACGGCGCCGAAGCGCACGGCCGGCGCCTCCTTCACGTCGGCCACGTCGCGCACGTAGACCGGCGTGCCGTTGCGTTCGGCCACGACGATGGCCCCGATGTCGCCGGCATTGGCCACCAGGCCGAGGCCGCGCACCAGGTACTGCTCGACGCCGATGTTCAGGTACTGGCCGCCGACCTGCTTGTTGTTGGCGGCCAGCCGTTCCATCACGTCCTTGAACGACAACCCGTACTTCACGAGCCGCCGCGGGTCGATCTGCACCTGGTACTGCTTTTCGTCGCCACCCCAGGAGATGACATCGTCGACCCCGGGCGCCGTGCGCAGGATCAGCCGCACGGTCCAGTCGTGCAAGGTGCGCAGATCCATCGCGCTGAGCTTCTTGTCGGCGTCCTCGATGGTGTACCAGAACACCTGTCCCAGGCCCGAACTGTTGGGGCCGAGCTCGGGTTCGCCGTAGCCCGCGGGCAAGCGGCCTTTCACTTCCTGCAGCTTTTCGCCGACGAGGCGGCGTGCGAAGTAGATGTCGACCTCGTCCTTGAAGTAGACGCCGACATAGGACAGGCCGAACAGCGAGACCGAGCGCACGACCTCGACGTTGGCCAGACCGGCCATCGCGCCCTCGATCGGCACCGTGAGCAGGCGCTCGACATCCTCCGCGGCAACGCCGGGCGACTCGGTGTAGACGTTGACCTGGATCGGCGTGACGTCCGGGAAGGCGTCGACCGGCACTTGCCGGAACGCCATCACGCCCAGCCCGACCAGCAGCCCGAAGGCCACCAGCACCAGGACCTTGTAGCGCAGTGCGGCATCGACAATGGCATCGAGCATGGTGTGTTTCCTCAAGGACCTTCGCCGAGTTGCGACTTGAGCTTGCGCGCCTTCAACACATAGGCACCGGCGGTGACCACCTGGTCGCCAGGCTTGATGCCCGAACGGATGACGGTGCGGCCATCGGCGCGGTCGCCGGGTTCGACGGGCCTGGCCTCGTAGGCCTGGCCTTTGCGCACGAACACGGTGGGCTGGCCCTGCATCAGCACCACGGCCTCATCGGGCAGCACGATCACCTCGGCAGGCTTGCCGCCGCCGTCCGCCGCGATGTTCGCGGTGGCAAACATCCCGGGCTTGAGACGGCCGTCGCCGTTGGCGACCTCGATGCGCGCTTCCACCGTGCGCTTGTCCTTGTCCAGCACCGCGCCGATGTAGCCGACACGCCCGCCGAAGCTCTCGCCGGGATAGGCTGGCACGCTGACCCTGGCCTGCGCGCCGACGCGCACCTTGGCCAGTGCAGCTTCCGGCAGATCGGCCTGGATCCAGACACGGCCGAGGTCGGCAATCGTGAACATGGGTGCACCGGGGCCTGCAAGCTCGCCGAGCGTGGCCTTCTTCTCGATGACCGTGCCGGCGAACGGCGCATGCACCGCGAAGCCGGACACGCCGGCGTCGCTGCTGCCCGGGTTGCCACCCAGCAGGCGCAGTTTGTCGGCCGCCGCACGCAACGCCGCTGCGGCCTTGTCGCGGTCGGATTGCGCGCGCAGGAAGTCCTTGCGCGGAATGATCTCGTCGACGTTCAGCTGTGTCGCGCGCTGGAAGTCCGCCTCGGCGATGCGCAGCTCGGACTGCGCCTGCATCCAGGCTGCATGTGCTTCGCCGACGCCGACGCTGTCCAGCGTGGCCAGCAACTGGCCGTTGCGCACCTGGTCGCCCAGCTTGGCAGGGGCGGAGGTGATGCGGCCTTCGACGCGTGGTGCCACACGGGCCAGGCGGTCCTGGTCGGGGTGGATTGTTGCGGTGACGCGCACGGCATCGCCCAGGGATCGCGCCTGGGTGGCCTCGACCCTGATGCCGGCGCGTTCGGTCTCCTCGGCGCTCAGCGTCAGCGCCTCGCCGCTTCCCTTGCGTTCCTCTTGCTTCTCGGCCGGCTTGGCGGCGGCAGCGGCCCGTTCTTCGCTGCCCGCGGGCTTGCCGCAGGCGGCCAGGGCCAGTGCTGCCACAAGCATGACGGCCCAGCCTGCGCAGGGCAGGCGCCGCACGGCGATGGTGTTCGGCGTGATCATCGGGGCCCTCCTTCCTGCGGCCAGCCGGCCGCGTGTTCCAGTTCGATGCGGGTGGCGTGGAACTCGGCCAGTGCGTTGTTCAGGTCTCGTTCGGCGTCGATGGCCTGGCGGTTCACGAGCAACTGGTCGAGCAAGCCGATCTGGCCGGCCTGACGCGACCGGGAGGCCAGTTGCTGGTTGTCGGCCGCAGCTGTGGCCATGGCCTGTTGCAGGCGCTGGAAGCGTTCGCGCTGGCTGGCCAGGCGCAGCCACAGGCGTTGCACCTGGGCTTGCGCATCGCGTGCTGCAGTCGTGCGTTCGATCTCGGCCTGCGTGGCTTCGGACAAGGCCTGGCCGATGGCGGCGTCGTTGCGCCTGAACAGCGGCAGCGGCACCGAGAGCGTGAGTGTCGTCACACGCTCGCGGCCGTCCGGCGCGCCTTCGCGGCCGGTGTTCAGGCCGACCGTGACGTCCGGGAGGCGAACTGCCTGTTCCAGACCTACGCGGGCGCGGGCCGCCTCTTCGCGTGCAGCCAGTGCACGCTGACGCGGCAGGCCCGGGATCGCGGTCAGCAGTTCGGCTAGGCCATAGGGCACCACGTTGCCGGCCGGCGGCAGCAATTCGCCGGCAACCTCGGGCACCGTGCCTGGCGCCAGCTGCAGCACGGTGCCGAGATCGGCCTTGTTGTCGAGCAGTTGTTCCTGCGCCTGGGCCAGCGCATTGCGCGCGCGCTCGGCTTCGATCAGCGCGACATTGGCGTCCAGGCGCGTGTCCTCGCCGGCGCTGCGTCGCCGCGCAACGGCCTGCGCCGTGCTCTCCAGCAAGGTCAGAGAC
>JBASTF010001055.1:0-5218 GCA_049274755.1 Rubrivivax sp.
GCGCTGGGAGCGTGCCGTCGAGGCCCAGGGCCTGCCGGTGTTCCGCATGCCCAGCGGTGCCGGCCACGACGCGATGAAGCTGCACGAGGTGATGCCGCAGGCCATGTTGTTCCTGCGCGGGCTCAACGCCGGCATCAGCCACAACCCGCTGGAATCCATCACCAACGACGACACCGAGCTCGGTGTGCGTGCCTTCCAGCACCTGCTCGAACAACTCGCCGCCGAGACCGCCGCATGAACCACCACGAACAACTCGACGCCTGGATCGACGCCCATTTCGAGCAGGAAGTGCAGTTCCTGCAGGAACTGGTGCGTGTGCCCACCGACACGCCGCCGGGCAACAACGCGCCGCATGCCGAACGCACGGCCGAACTGCTGGCTGTGATGGGCCTGCAGGCCGAGGCCCATGCCGTGCCCGACGGCGAGGTGCGGGCCTACGGGCTGCAGAGCATCACCAACCTCATCGTGCGCCGGCGTTTCGGCGATGCCGGTCCGGTGATCGCGCTGAACGCACACGGTGACGTCGTGCCGCCCGGTGAAGGCTGGAGCCACGGCCCCTACAGCGGCGAGGTTGTGGACGGCAAGCTCTACGGCCGTGCCAGCGCCGTCAGCAAAAGCGACTTCGCGACCTACACCTTTGCGCTGCGCGCGCTGGAAGCGCTGGGCCTTGCGCTGCGGGGCGGCGTCGAACTGCACTTCACCTACGACGAGGAATTCGGCGGCGAACTCGGCCCGGGCTGGCTGCTGGCGCAGGGGCTGACAAAACCCGACCTGCTGATCGCCGCCGGCTTCAGCTACCAGGTGGTCACCGCGCACAACGGCTGCCTGCAGCTGGAAGTCACGCTGCATGGCCTGGCCTCGCATGCCGCCTACCCGCACACCGGCATCGACGCGCTGCAGGCCGCCAACCGGCTGCTGAGCGCGCTGTACGCGCACAACGCGGTGCTGCAGCAGCGCCGCTCCCGGGTCGAGGGCATCACGCACCCCTACCTGAACGTCGGCCGCATCGAAGGCGGCAGCAACACCAACGTCGTGCCCGGCAAGGTCGTGCTGAAGCTGGACCGCCGCATGATTCCCGAGGAAGACGTGCATGCGGTGGAAGCCGAGGTGCGTGCGCTGATCGAGGCCGCGGTGGCGCAAAGCCCGGGCGTGAAGCTGGAGATCAAGCGCCTGCTGCTGGCCCATTCGCTGCAGCCCATGGCCGGCAATGCAGCGCTGGTGGCGGCGATCCAGCAGCACGGCCAGGCCGTGTTCGGCGAAACCATCCCGACCAGCGGCACACCGCTGTACACCGACGTGCGCCTGTACGGCGCGGCCGGCGTGCCGGCCGTGATCTACGGCGCCGGCCCGCGCACGGTGCTGGAAAGCAATGCCAAGCGCGCCGACGAACACCTGGTGCTGGCGGACCTGCGTGGTGCAACCAAGGTCGTGGCGCGCACCTTGCTCGACCTGTTGCGCACCTGATTGCTTCCGAATGCCTCGTCTTGGTGCAAGACACTAGGGGCGCCTGCGCACAGAACTTGCAAAATCGTTTCGCAAATCACCGCGTCACTGCCTTCCGGCATCCCGCCCCTTGGAGCTTCGAATGACCCTGAATTCCTTCACGCGCCGCAGCGTCCTGGCCGCCGCGCTGCTGTCCGCGCCGCTGCTCGCCCTGGCCCAGACCACACCGATCAAGTTCCAGCTCGACTGGCGCTTCGAAGGCCCGGCTGCGCTGTTCCTGGGCTCGGCCGTCAAGGGCTACTACAAGGACGCCAAGCTCGACGTGACCATCGACGCCGGCAACGGCAGCGGCGGCACCGTCACCCGTGTGGCCCAGGGCACCTACGACATGGGCTTTGCCGACCTGGCGGCGCTGATGGAGTTCCACGCCAACAACCCCGACGCGCCGAACAAGCCCGTGGCCATCATGATGGTCTACAACAACACGCCGGCCGCGGTGCTGGCGCTGAAGAAGAGCGGCATCACGAAGCCGGCCGACCTGAACGGCAAGAAGCTCGGCGCCCCGGTGTTCGACGCCGGCCGCCGCGGCTTCCCGATCTTCGCCAAGGCCAACGGCCTCTCCAACGTCACCTGGACCAGCATGGACCCGCCGCTGCGCGAAACGATGCTGGTGCGTGGCGACATCGACGCCATCACCGGCTTCTCGTTCACCAGCCTGCTGAACCTGGAAGCCCGCGGCGTGAAGACCGAAGACGTGGTGGTGCTGCCCTATCCGAACTACGGCGTGAAGCTGTACGGCAACGTCATCATCGCCAGCCCCAAGCTGCTGAAGGAGAACCCGCAGGCGGTGAAGGACTTCCTGAAGGCCTTCGCGAAGGGCGCCAAGGACGTGATGGCCAAGCCCGACGAATCGATCGAGTACGTGAAGGCGCGCGACGGCATCATCAACGTCGACCTCGAGAAGCGCCGCCTGCGCATGGCCAT
Organism: Rubrivivax sp.; assembly: GCA_049274755.1. Lineage (GTDB taxonomy): Bacteria > Pseudomonadota > Gammaproteobacteria > Burkholderiales > Burkholderiaceae_C > Rubrivivax. Next base: position 2,428 of record JBASTF010001055.1, read on the forward strand.
CGACGCCGTCGTCGCCAGCCCCGACGCACGCGCCGAAGGCTTCGGCCAGGTGGTGCCGGGCCGCCTGGCGCTGATGGCCTCGCAGGTGTCGGACGCGTTTGCGACCAAGACCCGCGTCGACCCCGGCGCCGTCTGGACCGATGCCTACCTGCCGAGCAAGGCCGACCTGAACATCCTGCCGCCGGCGAAGAAGTAAAGGGCAGCGGCCATGGCCTTCGTCGACTTTCACGATGTCTGGCTCGCCTACAACGACGAGCTGCTGGCCGCCGGCCAGTTTGCCGTCGAAGACATCAACCTGAAGGTCGACGAAGGCGAGTTCATCGCCATCGTCGGGCCCTCGGGCTGCGGCAAGAGCACCTTCATGAAGCTGGCCACCGGGCTGAAGCGGCCGAGCAAGGGCACGGTCATCATCGGTGGCCAGGAAGTGACCGGGCCGCTGAAGATCACCGGCATGGCCTTCCAGGCGCCCAGCCTGCTGCCCTGGCGCACCACGGTGCAGAACGTGATGCTGCCGCTGGAGATCGTCGAGCCCTACCGCTCGACGTTCAAGGCGAAGAAGAAGGAATACGAGGCCAAGGCGCGTGAACTGCTGAAGAGCGTGGGCCTGGGCGGCTACGAAGACAAGTTCCCCTGGCAGCTCTCGGGCGGCATGCAGCAGCGCGCCAGCATCTGCCGTGCCCTGGTGCACGAGCCCAAGATGCTGCTGCTCGACGAACCCTTCGGCGCGCTCGACGCCTTCACGCGCGAGGAACTGTGGTGCGCGCTGCGCGACCTGCAGGCGGCGCAGAAGTTCAACGTCATCCTGGTCACGCACGACCTGCGCGAGAGTGTGTTCCTGGCCGACACCGTGTACTGCATGAGCCGCAGCCCCGGCCGCTTCGTCGTGCGCCGCGAGATCGACCTGCCGCGCCCGCGCGACCTGGAAGTCACCTACTCGCCATACTTCACCGAGATCGTGCACGAGCTGCGCGGCCACATCGGCGCGATGCGAAAAACCGGCGTGGCGGTGCCGCAATGATGCACCCCAAGACCTTCGAGCGCTGGTCGCCCTTCCTGCTGCTGGCCGTGCTGCTGCTGCTGTGGCAGCTGTTTGTCGTCGGCTTCTCCATCCCCGACTTCATCTTCCCCAGCCCCTGGCAGATCGCGCAGCAGTTCACCGAGTTCACCGGCCCGCTGCTGGAAGCAGCCTGGAAGACCTTCTGGGTCACGATGGTGGGTTTTGCGCTGTCCATCGTCGTTGGCGTGCAGCTGGGTTTCCTGGTCGGCAGTTCACGCGCGGCCTATGCCGCGCTGTACCCGCTGCTGGTGGGCTTCAACGCCGTGCCCAAGGCGGCCATCGTGCCCATCCTCGTGGTCTGGTTCGGCATCGGCCTGGGGCCGGGCATCCTGACGGCCTTCCTGATCTCGTTTTTCCCCATCACCGTGAACATCGCCACCGGCCTGGCGACGCTGGAACCCGAACTGGAAGACGTGCTGCGGGTGCTGGGTGCCAAACGCTGGGACGTGCTGGTGAAGGTGGGCCTGCCGCGTTCGATGCCGTATTTCTACGGCAGCCTGAAGATCGCCATCACGCTGGCCTTCGTCGGCACCGTGCTGGCCGAGATGACGGCCGGCGACTCCGGCATCGGCTACCTGATGCAGACGGCCGGCAGCCAGCAGCGCATGCCGCTGGCTTTTGCCGGCCTGGTGACCATCGGCGCGATGGCGATGGCGATGTACGAGTTCTTCTCGTGGATCGAAAAACGCACCACGGGCTGGGCGCACCGGGGCTCCCAGGGCCACTGACGCCGTGACACATGCGCAGATGCTGCGCCACCTGCGTGCCGCCAACGCGGTGGCGCGGGCGGCGATGGGCCAGGGCCACCACCCCTTCGGCGCGCTGCTTGTCGGCCCCGATGACGAAACGGTGCTGCTGAGTCAGGGCAACGTCGACGGCGTGAACCACGCCGAGGCGGTGCTGGCCCGCGAGGCGGCACAGCGCCACGACACAGCCACCTTGTGGAACTGCACGCTGGTGACGACGGTGGAGCCTTGTGCGATGTGCGCCGGCACGCAGTACTGGGCCCACATCGGCCGCCTCGTCTACGGCATGAGCGAACACCGGCTGCTGGTGATGACCGGCAACCACAGCGAGAACCCGACGCTGGACCTGCCGTGCCGCCAGGTTTTCGCCGCCGGGCAGAAGGCCGTGCAGGTGCACGGGCCCTTTGCCGAGGTCGAGGAAGAGATCGCAGCGCTGCACCGCGACTTCTGGGCATGATCCGCAGATGACCGAGGGTTGGCGCGGCGAACTCGCGTTGCACTACAGCCGCGACGGCGAACGCACGATCGCGCACGACCGCCACAGCGGCCCGCTGCGCGTGCTGCAGCGCCTGTACCCCGAAGGCCCGGCCATCTGCCACCACGTGCTGGTGCATCCGCCGGGCGGCATCGTCGGCGGCGACGTGCTCGAGGTGGATGCGCGGCTGGACAGTGGCACCCATGCGGTGATCACCACACCCGGCGCCACCCGCTTCTACCGCAGCGACGGCCGCCCGGCGCTGCAGCAGGCGCGGCTGGTGCTGGACGACGGCGCCCGCATCGAATGGCTGCCGCTGGAAACCATCGCCCACAGCGGCTGCCTGGCAACGAACCGGCTGCGGCTGGACCTGGCGCCGGGCGCCGAGGCCATGGGCTGGGACGTGCTGGCGCTGGGCCTGACGGCCGCCGGCGAAGCCTACGAACGCGGCTGCTTCGAGCAGGAGATCCAGCTGCCCGGCGTCTGGCTGGAACGTGGCAGCCTGGCTGCCGA
>JBASTF010001056.1:0-3872 GCA_049274755.1 Rubrivivax sp.
GCGCTCGGTGTGCAGGCGCTGACGATGGCGGCACGCCTGGCGCCCGGTGCGCCGCTGTGCCGGGCCTGGTCGGACAACGCGGCACGCGACGGGCTGGAACTGGTGCTGAAGGGTGGGCAGATGGGCAACGCAGACTTCTTCGGCCAGGTGCGCGACGGGTCACAATCCTGAGCCGCGGCGCCACGGTCATGTCCACCGAATCCCCCATCCAGAAGCGCAAGCTGTCCCAGGAAGTGCTGGACCGCTTGATGCGCCGCATCGAGTCGGGCGAGATCCGGCCCGGCGACCAGTTGCCGCCCGAACGTGAGCTGATGGAGGTGTTCGGTGTCGGCCGCCCGGCCATCCGCGAAGCGCTGCAGGCGATGGAGCGCTCGGGCATCGTCGAGATCTCGCATGGCGAACGGGCGCGTGTGGTGGTGCCCACCGCGCAGGAGCTCATCGCCCAGGTGGCCAGTGGCGCACGCCACCTGCTGAACGCGCAGCCCGACATGCTGGAGCACCTGAAGCAAGCGCGGCTGTTCCTGGAATCCGGCACCGCCCGCATGGCGGCCGAACGCGCCACGGCCGACGACGTGGCCCTGCTGCGCCAGCGCATCGAAGAACAGCGTGCCGTGGTGGCGCACAACGACGAGTTCCTGGCGCGTGACCTGGCTTTCCACCGCGAGATCGCACGCATCAGCGGCAACCCCATCTTCCCGGCCGTCGTCGAGGCCATCTTCCAATGGGCCAGCGCCTATTACCGGCCCATGGTGCGTGCGCCGGGGGCCGAGGCGCTGACGCTGGAAGAGCACGGCCGCCTCGTCGATGCCATCGAACACCACGACGCCGCGGCCGCCGAGCAGGCCGTGCGTGCACACCTGGGCCGTTCCAACGCGCTGTACAACAGCTTGTTGAAGGCCCCGGGCGACACCCAGGGCTGAGCGGCGTGCCGGTGTCAGGCCAGCTGGCGGCAGACGGCGCTGGTCATCTCGCTGCAGCGGGCCTGGCCGCCCAGGTCGCGCGGCACATGGTCGCCGCGGGCCAGCACGGCCTCGACGGCCTGCTCCACCCGCTCGGCCCCCGCGCGCAGCGTGGCATCGCCATGGCGCTCGGCCAGCCAGCGCAGCATCATCGCGCCCGACAGGATCGTCGCGATGGGGCTGGCCAGGTTCTGCCCCGCGATGTCGGGCGCCGAACCGTGCGCGCCCTGGAACAGGCCGTGGCTGTCGCCCAGTTCGGCCGACGGCGCAATGCCCAGGCCGCCGACGGTGCCGGCGCCGAGGTCGGAGATGATGTCGCCGAACATGTTCTCGGCGACGATCACGTCGTAGTGGTCGGGCTTCTTCAGCATGTGCACGGTGATGGCGTCGGCGTAGGCATGTTCGATCTCGACATCGGCGTAGGCCGCCGCCACCTCGTTGCACACCTGGCGGAAAAAGGCGTAGCTGCGCAGGATGTTGGCCTTGTCGCAGACGGTGACGCGGCGCCGGCCGTCACGCGGCGCACCGCGGCGCGAACGTGCCAGCTCGAAGCTGAAACGCGCCACACGCTCGACGCCCTTGCGCGTGACCACCAGCGTGTCGGTGGCCAGTTCGCCGCGCAGGTTGATGCCGGCGCCGCGGCTGGCGTACAGGCCTTCGGTGTTTTCGCGCACGATGACGTAGTCGATCTGCCCCGGTTCCCAGCCACGCAGCGGCGACAGCACACCACGCAGCAGGCGGATCGGCCGCACGTTGGCGTACAGGTCGAGCTTGAAGCGCAGCTGCAGGTGCAGGTCGTTGCCGACCTCGGTGCCGTCGGCATAGGTCACGCCCGGCAGGCCGGCAGCACCGTGCAGGATGGCATGCGCGCTGCGGCAGGCCTCGAAGGTGTCGGCCGGCAGCACGGCACCGCTTTTGACATAGTGCGCGGCGCCGCCGTCGGCGGCGGCAAAACGCAGGCGGTCGCCGCAGGCTTCGCGCAGCACGGCCACGGCCGACTGGCAGACCTCGGGGCCGATGCCGTCGCCGTCGATGGTGACGATGTCGTAGGGGGGCATGTTGGTTGGTCTCCTGGGTTGGTTCTTTCTGTTCGTTCACGGAGCATCGCATGAAGCAGCGCGTTGGCATGGTGGGGATCGGCCTGATGGGCCAGGGCATCGCCGGCAACATCGTCAAACACGGCCACGGCCTCACGGTGCTGGAACATGCCGGCAACCAGCCGCTGGACACCTTGAAAGCGGCCGGCGCCGTGGCGCTGCACAGCGCGGCGGAAGTGGCGGCACGGTCGGAGGTGGTGATCCTGGTGCTGACCGGTTCGCCGCAGGTCGAAGCCGTGCTCACCGGGCCGGGTGGTGTGCTCGAAGGGCTGCAGCCGGGCAGCGTGGTCATCGACTGCTCCACGGCGATTCCCGCGTCCACGCTGCGCATGGCGCAGGCGGTGCAGGCGGCCGGCAGCCAGTTCCTCGACGCACCGATGACACGCACGCCGAAAGAAGCCGCCGAAGGGCGTTTGAACCTGCTGGTGGGCGGCGATGCCGCGGTGCTGGCGCGCTGCCGGCCGCTGCTGCAGTGTTTTGCCGAGAACATCGCCCATGCCGGGACTGTGGGCGCCGGCCACAGCATGAAGCTGCTGCACAACTACGTGTCGCTGGGCACGGTGACGCTGATCTCCGAAGCCGCGGCCTGCGCCCGCCGCAACGGTGTCGCGCCCGAAGTTTTTGTCGACGTGCTGGCCAAGGGTGGTGGTGGTGGCATCGCGCTGGAACGGCTGAAGCCCTACCTGCTGGCCAACGACAGCTCGGGCCTGAAGTTCTCGATGGCCAACGCGGCCAAGGACCTGGGCTACTACCAGCAGATGGCCGGTGATGCCGATGCCGCACGCGACATCGCCGACGCCGTGCTGCGGACGCTGCAGACCGCGCTGGCGCAAAGCCCGGCGGGTGCGCTGATGCCGGAGCTCGTGTCGCGGCTGTGAGCCCGGTCCGGGGCCGACAATGGCCCATGGACCAACACAGCGACTGGGCCACGCCCTTCGAGCGTGGCAACGGCAACCAGACCACCACCTGGCAGGACTGCATCGCCTTCCACCAGCGCCTGGCCCAGGCCTTCGGTGGCTGGCTGCGTTTCGAGGAAGCTGGGCGCTCCGACGCCGGTGTGCCCATCCACGTCGGCGTCTTCTCCAGCGACGGTGTGTTCGACCCGCCGGCCGTGAAAGCCGCCGGCCGCGCGGTCTTCTTCAACAACAACGGCATCCACCCCGGTGAACCCGAGGGCATCGACGCCTGCATGGCCTTGCTGCGCGACCTGTGCCTGGACCCGGCGCAGCGCGCGGCGCTGGGCCGCACGGTGCTGGTCTACATCCCGGTCTACAACGTTGACGGTGCACTGAACCGCGGTGACAGCAGCCGCGTCAACCAGAACGGGCCCGAGGCCTTCGGCTTCCGCGGCAATGCGCGCCACCTCGACCTGAACCGCGACTTCGTCAAGCTCGACAGCCTGAACGCCCGTTGTTTCGCCCAGGTGTTCACCCGCTGGGACCCGGACGTGATGGTCGACACCCACACCTCCAACGGCGCCGACTACCAGCATGTGCTGACGCTGATCGCGACACAGCCCGACAAGCTCGGTGGGCAGACCGGCCAGCACCTGCGCCAGACCATGCTGCCGGCGCTGCACGCCGCGATGGCGGCGCGCGGTTTCCCGATGTGCCCCTACGTGAACCCGGTGCACGAGATTCCGGACGACGGCATTGCCGACTTCCTGGATTCGCCGCGGTTTTCCACCGGCTACGCGGCGCTGCACCACACCATTGGTTTCATGCCCGAAACCCACATGCTGAAGCCGTTTGCGGCGCGCTACCACAGCACCAGGGCCTTGCTGGACAGCGCGCTGGCGCACACGGCGGCACATGGC
>JBASTF010001057.1:0-1885 GCA_049274755.1 Rubrivivax sp.
CGGTGGCGGGGTTGTAGACGGCCTGCGAGCGGCCGCCGCTGCCGGCGTGCGCCGCGCCGGCGATCCAGTGGCCGATGTCCTGCGTGGCGGTGAAGGCTTCGGGTGCGCCCATCGTGTGTCTCCGTGACTTCGGTGGCTGATAGCGCACGAAGTCTAGACCGGAAAAAAAGGGCCCGCCGACGGCCGGAGCCGAGGGCGGGCGCTTGCAAGTCCTTCGAAAAGGACGTCGTTGGGACCGGTGGGCCAGCCGCTGCCGTGCCTGCATGCACGACAATGGCCCCTGGCGCGCACTGTAGCCCGCGCCGCGCGCCTTGCCCATCCACCGGAGGAGGGAGGCGCAACCTCATGAAACAAGCCCCGCTGAACGACCACGACCTTGCCCGGCTCCAGGACCTGCTGGACCAGGTGCCCGCGCCGCTGGAACCGCTGGACACGATGGCGCTCGACGGTTACCTCTGCGGCGTGATCCTGCAGCCGCGCAATGTGGCGCCGGAGCGCTGGCTGAAGTACGTCGGCGACATCGAAGGCCGTGCGCTGCCGGCGAAGTTCCCGCTGGCCGAACTGCAGGCGCTGGTGAAACGCCGCCATGCCGAACTGCTGGCCGCCATCGACCGCCGCGACTGGTTCGACCCCTGGGTCTACCAGCTCGACGAAACGGCTTCGCCGTCGGAAACGGTGCTGCCCTGGGTGGCCGGTTTTGCCGCGGCGATGGACTTGTTCCCGGACCTGATGGCCATCGACGACCCCGAGCTGGTCGAGCCGCTGGCCCTGCTGTACCGCCATTTCGACGCCGACGACCTGGAAGACGCCGACGCGCTGCTGGCCGTCATCGAGACGCTGGAGCCGGCCATCGACCTGGCCGAGGCGGTGCAGGACCTGGTGCGCAGCCTGATGCTGATCGCCGACGTCACGCGGCCGCGGCGCAACTGAAGACTGAAGAAGAAGCGCCGCGGCTTCAGGCCGTGCCGTAGACCGCGCGGGCGTGCAGGCCCAGCCCCTGGGCCACGCTGGCGAAGCGGTCGCCGCGCACCCGGCGTGCCTTCGGGAAACCGGCGGCGATGCGGTCCACCAGCGGCGTCAGCCCGGTGGAACCGCCGGTGAAGTACAGCACCTCGACGGCGTCGCGTGCCACACCGGCCTGGCGCGCCGTGTCGACCGCGGCATCGACGATGCGCGCCAGGTCGGCTTCGATCGCCGACGCCGCACGTGCCTCGCTGAGCGCAGCGTCCAGCGCCGGCTCCACGGTGTCCAGCGCGATGCGTGCCGCGCCGGTTGTGGCGACGTCGATCTTGGCCTGCTCGGCCAGCCCGGCCAGCACATGGCCCAGGCGCTCTTCCAGCACCGTCATCAGCCGCGTGTGGTGGGCGGCGTCGGCATACCAGGCCTTCATGCCCCGCAGCTCGGCCACGCGCGAGGGGGTGTAGACGGTGTTGATCAGATGCCAGGTGGCGAGGTCGAAGTACACGCCGCTGGGCACCTCGCGCCCGGGCTGGCCGCTGCTCGGCGGGCCGTAGCTGCGGTAGCCCATCAGCGGCAGGATGGCGGCCAGCTCGACATGGCGGTCGAAGTCGGTGCCGGCGATGTGCACACCATGGTTGGCGAGGATGTCGTCGCGGCGATCGGGCCGGCCGCGGCGCTGCGGGCCCACCCGCACCAGCGAGAAGTCCGAGGTGCCGCCGCCGATGTCGGCCACCAGCACCAGCTGTTCGTGGTCCACCGTGCTTTCGTGGTCCAGCGCCGCGGCGATCGGCTCGTACTGGAACTGCACCTCGGCAAAGCCCACCTGGCGCGCCGCGGCTTCCAGCGCCGCCTGGGCCTGGGCGTCGCGCTCGGGTTCGCCGTCGACGAAAAACACCGGCCGGCCCAGCACCACATGCTGCAGCGG
>JBASTF010001058.1:0-1956 GCA_049274755.1 Rubrivivax sp.
ACCGCGCCGTGGTGGCCGAACTCGAACGCCGCAGCCAGGCGCTGGCCGATGCACAGCGCCGCGTGCGCGAGTTGCACCAGCTGGGCCAGGAAGCGGTGCAGCGTTACCTGGACAAGGGCGCCGCCGACCAGGCGCTGCAACGCGACCCGGTGTTCGGCCTGGCCGGCGTGCGCATCGAGAACGTCGCCGAAGACCTGCGCATGCGTCTGGACGCGCAGCGCCTGCCGGCCACCACCGCTCAGTAGCCGAAACGCGCCTTGCGCGCGTGTGGCTCGATGCGCCGCGCGCCGTAGTCGATGCCGCTGAAAGCCGCGTAGTCGGCCAGCGTGCGCGCCGTGCCCAGGCCGTAGACGCCCAGATCGGCGCCCTGCCACAGCAGTGCCGCCAGGCGTTGCCGCGCCGACAGCTCCAGCGCCGCCGAACGCACGGCGCGCTGCTGGTCGTGTTCGGGCGACCAGTGCAGCGGCCGTGGTGCCGCGCCCGGCGGCGTGTACAGGTGGTACATCGGCATGCCGGGGATGTGCAGCAGGTCCCAGCCCCGCGTCCAGGCCCTCAGGGCATAGGCCTGTTCCTCGCCGTGGAAGTACAGCTGCGGGTCATAGGGCAGTTCCTCGACGATGCGCCCCGGTGCAAACAGGCAACCGCCGGCCAGGTGCAGGCCGGCCACGGCCGTGCGCGACGCCACCGGCACACACTCGAACATCAGCACCGGGTGCGTGTCGGCGAAGCTGCTGTGGGCGCTGACGACGAAGGCCAGCACCTCGGCGCCGACCAATTGCGCGCGGGGCTGGCCCTCGTGCAGCGTGAAGGGGTTGGGGTAGCAGGTCAGCAGCGAACGCGGGTTGTGCGCCAGCGCAGCGCGGCCCCAGGCGATCAGGCGTTCGTCCCAGCCGGGTTCGAACCAGGTGTGGGAGTCGACCTGCAGAAACCAGGTCTCGCCCTGGTACAGCGCCATCGCCAGCGCACGCGCCCAGCAGGGGCCGCGTGCCAGCAGCGCATCCACACGTGTCCAGCGCAGGTGCTGGCGCGACCACCCGTCGTCGCGCCGCAGCCCCTGGCCGGCCGGGGCCTGTTCGACAACACCGGCGAACACCCGCGACGGGTCGGCCGCCTGCGAACGCAGGCTGTCCAGCGTGAAGCCCAGCAGCGGGTCGCAGTACGCGGCCACGCTGACGAAGATGCTGTCCTTCACGGGGCCTAACGCGGCCTGTAGGCCACCTCGCGTGCATGGTCCACCAGCCGCAGCCGGCAGGGCCGCACCGGCGTCGTGCCGTCGAAGTCCTTCAGCAGCAGCGCCCCGTCGTTGACACGCCGCAGCAGCGTGTCGATGGCCAGCGGCGACGGCCTGTAGCCGCGCAGCAGGAACAACGACATCGCGCGTGTGTTGTCCCAGGCCCAGAGGTCGTGCCACTGCAGGTCGCGTTCGCTCCACACCGAGCGGTGCACCTCGGCATCGACGCCGCCGACGGCGCCCTGCACGACAAACTCGGGGGCCAGCACCAGCAGCCAGCTGCAGCGGTAGACCATCGCGTTCAGCAGGTCCAGGCCCTCGCTCTTGGCCATGTGTTCGATGCAGTCGCCGACGATGACGACGTCGAATGCTTCGTCCGGCGCGCTGCGCCACCAGCGGGTCGCGTCGGTGATCTCGACCCGGTGGTACAGCGCACGCAGGCCGTGGCGTTCCACGTAGCTCGGCTCCAGTTCCAGTGCCACACGTTCGCAGCCCGGCGCCGCGCTGCGCAGCAGCCGGCCGTACTTGCCGGCACCGGCACCGACGTCCAGCGCCGAGCCCGGCTGCAGCCATTCGATGCACTGCGCGACAACGTCGTCGAAAACGGGGAAGGAACCAGCCATGGACCACCGATTGGAACCGGTGGCGATGACAGCGGCATGGCAATCCGGCGATGGCCGGTTCGACGCGCTCGATGCCGACGGCTGCTGGCGCCGGCCGCCCAC
>JBASTF010001059.1:0-5319 GCA_049274755.1 Rubrivivax sp.
CGCCGCCGAGTGGTTGCGGCGCGGTCTTCTGCTCATGTCCTCTGCTCCTTCTTCCCGGGCTCTATCCTCGCCCATCGGAGCAGCCTGTCCACTTTAGGCCGTGTTCAGATTTGCGCAGCCGGCTCTCTTCGGCGTTGCTTTGCTCAGCTCCCGTGACCGACTCAAGGGCAGCATTTCCAGCCCGTACGTTAAGTGGCTAATTAGGGTCGTGTAGCCGACAGAAAGCGAACAGGATATGCGGTACAGGTCGAGCGGTTCCGCAGTACTCGCCAAGAGCTGCCGGCTTGCTAGTGCTTCACGAACCCCAAGCGTTGGCATAAGAAGGAATGCGGAAAATGCATTGACGAGGACTTCCTCCGGCTTAGCTCGGTCCGCTTCAGACTCGTGGTCCTCCTGCGCTAGGTCGAAAGCGGACCCGTGACCGAACAAATGATGGCCCAGTTCGTGACCGCAACTGAAGACCTGTCTGGGACCGGGTCTGAGCGAGGAAAGGTGAATCCGTGGAGGCGAGCCGCGTTGGTAGATTCCTTCCATGCTCACCTTGAGAAATCGGACCCTTATGCCCTCACGAGCACACAGCTCGTACACACACAGAGGCCGACTAAGACCAATGTTCGCTTCCAGCCGCTTCTGGATGGCGGCATTCATCCCCTGATTGACGAGCCGCCGTCGCTCCATCTGACTCAGGGAAGCCTTTGGCATTAGCTGTCTCCGTCCTCTTCGTCACCCTGGCGCATCGAGGCGAGAATCCGCAATAAGCGGTCAAGATTCTCTGGCTTGAGCTTGCTCAATTCACGAGCAGCGAGTTGTATCTTCGGGTCGAGCGTCCCCAGTTGCTCTTCGGAACTGCCTGCGAGCCACGCAATACTGACGTCATACATGTGCGCAAACCGGGCCAGCTCTTCGGTCGACACACGCCTATTTCCCGCTTCAATCTCGCTGACTGTTGGTCGATGCATTCCCATCATCTCGGCTACACGGCCCTGGGAGAGGCCGGCGAGCTTGCGTGCCTCCTTTAAGCGAGCGCCGGTCTGTTGACGCGGGTCCACTGGCGGGAGGCTCATGCCGAAGAAACCGCATTCGCTTGTGCCGCCTTCTGCTGAATGGCCTTGATGATGGCAGTTACGGTCTCCTCAATGTTGAAGGGCACCTTCGTCTGTTCCTCACGGAACACGTTTACGTCTAGAGGAACTGAAACCCCGAGCTTCTTGCCCACCAAACCCAAAGCAACGGGCCATACCTTGCTGTCGAAGCTCGGCAAGTCCTCTATTGGACGAACGGCGTCGCCGAGCGGTGGGCATTCCAGCCCACTGGTTGCTTGAACTTGAGTCAGCACTGCGAGCAGCGCCTCCTTGACGTGTGTACGTTCCATGCTTGCCCTCATCTTACGGTCGGTAAGAATATCTTACCACTACGCGGTAAGCGCGGTAGAGGAAGACAAAGGAAAGAGTTGCCGAGTGACGCGCCTACTCGGTCAGATTGGGTGTGGCATCGACCTCAAAGACATCCGGCCTCTTGCACGACGGCGGCACCCGAGGTTGGTCACTTACGTCTCGTTGGAGCCGTTCCTGAAGGATTGGGAGCAGGGCGCCACCGCGCCTGACGCGGGACGCGCTCCTTGGCGGACGGGACTCCGCACAGGACAGCGGCCTGTTCGTCGAGCGAAACAAAGCGCCGCCGCCGGGTACGGAGGGACGGCCGCCGATGTTGCAGGGAACGCTTCCCGTCGAGATTTGCGCCGCTGAGCACCAGCGGCTGGGCGACTATCAATCGCTCGGATGTCCACGTGCGACTTCGCCATGGTTGGTCGCTTGTCCAGGCCCAGCTCCGTCGACGTCGCGCTAGCACGCGGCGCCCGAGGAGCTCGGCCCAAGCTGCAATGCCGACGGCGCGGTTGGCAGTTCAGTTTGCAGCTGTTGGCAGGCTTTGCCTGTCGTGTTGGCAGGGCTAGACAGGGTCGACACCTGGTTTCGGGTGGTCGGTTATCGCCAGCACTCATGATTTTACATAAGATACATTGTCACGTGTATTGAGGCCCCTAGACTGTCGAACTCTCTGACACTGCGGCCCGCACGAACTGCCCCGAACACACGCAATGCCTTGATCCACACCGGCTTTGTGTTGGCGGTCCATGTTTTGCTTTCGCTGCCTCCCAGTCCGCCGCTGGATCCCGTCGTTGCATGAATCACAAGAACGTTGTTGTGCCCTTGCTGCTGTCCTTGACCCTGATGGGTCAGGTCGTCGCAGCCCCCACCACCGAAACGCAGCCGCGCGATGGCGACGGCAGCGCCGGCCAGCGCAATGCGCAAGGTCTGCCGGAGATTGCCGGCGTGTCCGATGGTCAGGGCAACTCGCGCACCGTGCGCATGCTGCTGGAGTTGCAGAACGCGCCGCCACCGCTCGAAGGCACCAGCGATACGCGCCGTGTCGACAACAAGGCCAAGAACGCAGCCGCGCGCGCTGGCGGCGATGTCGTGATTTCCGGCCCTGAGGCCGCGGCCAACCATCCGGCGGTCGACTGGCGTTCAGGCCTGCCGGGCCGCACTGTGAACAGCCAGAATGCCGAGGGCGGCAGCATGCAAGTGGTCGGTCGCGAGACCTCGGCCCGCACGGCGGCAAGGGAAACGCCGCGCCAGATGGCCGACGATCAACTCGACGTCAAGACAATGCTGCCCCACCGTGTGCTGGCCTTCCTGCGCGAGCACCGCGAATGGGTGCTGGCGGGCAGCCTGGGCCTGTTGGCCCTGGTCTGGCTGGCGGCGTCGACGCTGTCCCAGCGCCGGCGCTGAAGAAAACGGGCTTTACTGCGCCTCGGTGACCGAGGTGTTGTCGTCGAAGTCGCCGTCGTCGTCTTCATCAACGCCGTCGTCACCGGCACGTGTCGCAGCGGCGGACGCCATTTGCGGCCTGTCCAGTGGCCGGCACAGCTGCCGGTTCAGCCGGCCCAGGCGCTCGGACTTCTCCACGGCGGCCAGAACGACCTCGGGGTTGAGCATCAGCATGAAGGGGTTGTAGATCGGGGTCTGGTGCGCCATCTGGAACTCCTCGCGCTGTGGTCACAGCCGATGACGTTCAATGTACGGCGGCCCCACGCGGAAGTTGAGTCGTCGCAGCGCCAAGCTCTGTGTCGGATGAATTCCGACACGTTTGTCCAGCACGCTCCCCCAAGTTGCCGGGCGACAGCGCCCTGGCCTGCTAACGCACCAGCGCGTCCAGCCGCGTGGACAGGGCCTCGCGGCCGCCCTGGCGGGCGAAGTCGGCTGCGTTCAGGCCACGCTCGTTGCGCAGGCGCGGATCGGCACCGCGAGAGATCAGCAACTGCACCGAGGCTTCGTCGCCATAGCGTGCCGCCATCATCAGCGGCGTGCTGCGATTCGGCGACGGCGCGTCGATGACAGCGCCGCGGTCCAGCAGCAGGCCGACGACACGTGCATCAGGGCCGCTGGCGGCGTAGTGCAGCGGTGTCCAGCCGTCGCGGCGCACGGCGCCGCCGCGTTCGATCAAGCGCTGTGTCCAGTCCAGCCGGCCCCGCAGTGCAGCCATCATCAAGGCCGTTTCGCCGGCGGCATTGGCGGCATCGATCTTCAGCGCCGGATGCGCCAGCAGCGCAGCAGCCACCTTGGGCGCGTCGTCGCGCATCGCCAGGTAGAGCCCCACCTGTCCGCGTTCGTCGGTGCTGTTGGGGTCGAAACCGCGGGCCAGCAGTTCGTTGACGGTGCTGGCGTTGTCGACGTTGACGGCGCGAAAGAAGTCGACACTGGTGTCTGCGTTCGCAGACAAAAATCCAAAAGCGACAATTAGATAAACGACAAACTTCAAGTGATTTTTCATGATTGAAGTGCCTCGATCATCGGCCGACACGGTCGAACAGGCGCTCGAAGTTCCGGCTCGTGGCCGCCGCCACCGCCTCCAGCGACAGCCCTTTCAGTTCGGCCAGCTTCGCCGCGACATGGGGCACGTAGGCCGGGCTGTTGGTCTTGCCGCGGTAGGGCACCGGGGCCAGATAGGGGCTGTCGGTTTCGATCAGGCAGCGTTCCAGCGGCACCTCGCGCGCCACTTCGCGCAGTTCCTCGGCGTTCTTGAAGGTCAGGATGCCGGAGAACGAGATGTGGAAACCCAGGTCCAGCGCCGCGCGCGCCACCTCGCGGGTCTCGGTGAAGCAGTGGAAGACACCCGCCACCTGCCCTGCACCTTCGCTGCGCAGCATGGCCACCGTGTCATCGCTGGAACTGCGGGTGTGCACAACCAGCGGCAGCCCGGTGCGGCGCGCGGCCTCGATGTGCACGGCAAAGCGTTCCCGTTGCCAGGCCATGTCGGCGATGCTGCGGCCGTTCAGCCGGTAGTAGTCCAGGCCGGTTTCGCCGATGGCCACCACACGCGGCAGCGCGGCGCGTTCGCAGAGTTCGTCGACCGTCGGCTCATGGATGCCTTCGTTGTCCGGGTGCACCCCAACCGAACACCAGAAGTTGCCGTGCGCCGTGGCCAGTGCGTGCACCTGCGGGAATTCCTCGATCGTCGTGCAGATGCACAGCGCGCGGTCGACACTGGCTGCCGCCATGTCACTGCGGATGTCGGCGATGCGCGACTGCAGTTCCGGAAATGTCAGATGGCAATGGGAGTCGACGAACATGCCGCGGCACTACAACAACCCGGAATGGGTTGGTTCAGATGGTCTGCGTCGGCTTCGACGACGAGATCGAGGTGCCGAGGATTTCCTCGATCTTCACCTTCAGCAGCCGCGTCTTTTCGTCGGCCGGGAAACGCACACCGACACCCTGGGTGCGGCCGCCCGACGCGTTGGCAGGCGTCAGCCAGGCCACCTTGCCGGCCACCGGGTAGCGCTGCGGATCGTCGGGCAAGGACAGCAGCAGGTAGATGTCTTCGCCGAGCTTGTATTCGCGTGTCGTCGGCACGAAGAGGCCGCCGTCGGTGAGCAAGGGGATGTAGGCCGCGTACAGCGCGCCTTTTTCGCGGAACACCAGCTGGATGACGCTGGGCCGGTTCGGTGCCACCGCCGCCACGCCGGGGGCCGGCGGCGCCAGGCCGGCAGGGCGTGTGTTCAGGCGGTCGTTCATCACTGCAGTGTAAGGGCGCGGCGCGCCTGGGCGAGCAGCGATTCGGCCAGCAGCCCCTCGTGCCAGGGGTGTTCGTCGTGACTTGCCACACGCAGCAATTCAGCTTGCCATTCCAGCAGGCTGGGGATGCGGGCGCCACTCGGCATGCTGCCGGCCGGGAAATAACGTGCGGCACCGCCTGCGGCCAGTGCCAGCGCGTCGTGGCAGAGTTTCAGCAGCGCGTCGACCGTGCGTGGCACCGGCC
>JBASTF010001060.1:0-5088 GCA_049274755.1 Rubrivivax sp.
GGCCTGCGTGCGCTATCGGCACTGGAACCGGCGGCCCTGGTCGCGTCGCTCCAGGCGCTGGCGCCGGTGAAGGTCGGCCGCCCGCGCAAGGGCCACTGACGGACTGACGGCAGCACACGATGGCCACGCAGACCCTGGCCTGGTGGGCCCTGCTCAGCAGCGTCGCCGTCGTGAACGTGCTGTTCTGGGCCTTCTCGGTCCACCGCCTGCGGCCACGCTGGGCCAGTGTGGCCGAAGATCGGTTCGATCGGGACTTCCGCCGGCTGCAGCTGCTGCTGTCTGCCGGCTACGTGGCCGGCTGCGCCTGGCGCTCGCTGATGCCGGTCTTCGACGTGCCGCGGCTGGTGCTGGTCGATTCGTGGCTCTCCAGCGTCATCGTCGGCCGCTCGGTGGCCACAATCGCCGAACTCTGTTTTGCCGCCCAATGGGCACTGGTGCTGCGTGCTGCCGCCGACACGGCGGGCAGCCGCGGTGTGCGCTTCCTCTCCGGGCTGCTCGTGCCGCTGATCGTCGCCGCCGAAGTCTGCTCGTGGCATGCGGTGCTGACCACGTCCAACCTCGGCCATGTGATCGAGGAGTCCTTGTGGGGCCTGTGTGCGGTGCTGGTGGTGCTGGGCCTGCTCTGGACCAGCCCGCAGCTGCACGGACGTCTGCGCGCCGTCGCCTTGACCTGCAGCGCCGCCGGCGCCGCCTACGCGGCCTACATGTTCTTCGTCGACGTGCCCATGTACTGGTCGCGCTGGCTGGCCGACGAAGCCCAGGGACGTGTCTACCTCGACCTGGCCCAGGGCCTGGCCGATGCCTCGAGCCGCTGGACCGTCAGCCACGACTGGGCCCACTGGCGCAGCGAAGTGGTCTGGATGAGCGCGTACTTCAGCGTGGCGGTGTGGGTCAGCATCGGCCTGGCGCACACGCCGGTCTGGGCCCGTGCCGTGCGGTCAGAGGTGCAACACGCCTAGTCTTTGTGGCCGATTCGGCGTGGTCCGACCGGGCAGGCAGGAACTGGGGCTCGGGCACGACGAAGGCAGGGGCTGGCGCGGGTTCCATCGCCATGCCGGCCTGCGCATCGCCGCCTGCGGCTTCGTGATGGCCCGACAACTCTCCTTCGAGCTCGACCCGGGCGGCCCTGCCGCCAGCCTGAAGTTGCCTTGGCCAGAGCGGCGACGGCGTCGTTTTCGGCGCCTGCCATCCTGGCGAACGCCAAGCCGCCTGCGGCGCGTAACATCGAGGGCCGCGACGCTGTGGCACCACGACCCAGCCGTCCCCCAAGCACCACGCCCGCCACCCGGCATTCAAGACGACGGCCGTTGGCATGCCGACCTGTCAGCGAACCATGGCGGTTGGGCACCGATGTCGAGCACCCGAGACAGCCATGAGCGCACCAACGCCCCCACACAACGCGGCTGCCACGTCGTCGTGGCGGGAACGCCTGCGTGGCGCAGTGCCGCGAGGCCCGCAGCTTGGAACGGCCGGGCTGATCATCGCAGTTGCACTTCTGAACGCGGCGCTGTACCACGTTCCGCTGTTCGCGTTCGCTGCCGCGAGGCTGGATGCGCTCAGCCCCGGCGGCCTGCTGACCTTGGCCACGCTCTTTGTGCTCGTGGCCTTCGTCACGGCGCTGGCGCTCGCGTCCGTGGCACTCGTGTCCCGGCGTCTCCTCAAGCCGCTGTGCATGCTCGGCGCCCTCATGAATGCCTGCGCGCTGTACTTCATCCAGGCCTACGGCGTGCTGCTCGACAAGACCATGATGGGCAACGTGCTGAACACCGATGTGGTGGAAGTGACAACGCTTTGGCACCCCAAGCTCATGCTCTACGTGCTCGCACTTGGCCTGGGGCCGTGCCTGCTGCTGGCCTGGGTGCGGATGCGCGCGACCAGCCGCGTGCGGCTGGTCGGCCTCGCAGGCCTGGTGCTCGTGTTCGGCCTGGGCTGGATCTATGCCGCCTCGAGCACCTGGTTGTGGATCGACAGACATGCACGCTCGATCGGCGGCCTCATCCTGCCCTGGTCGTACACCGTGAACCTCGCGCGCCATCAGACCTCGCAGTGGGCCGCATCGCGGCAGGCGGAGCCACTGCCGGACGCGCGCTTCGCCAGCGACGAGCGAACGGTCGTCATCCTGGTCATCGGCGAGTCGGCGCGCAGACGCAACTTCTCGCTGTACGGCTACATGCGCGCGACGAACCCGGTCCTGTCGACCTCTGGTGCCGTCGCGCTGGCCAATGCCGATTCGTGTGCGACCTACACCACCGAGGCCCTGCTGTGCATCCTGTCGCACGATGACCCGAGCCTGCGGCCGGCCGGCGCCACCGAACTGTTGCCGAGCTACCTGCAGCGGCACGGCATCGACGTCATCTGGCGCAGCAACAACTGGGGCGAACCTCCGCTGAAGGTCGCCACCTACGAGCGCACGAAGGACCTCGAGCCGGGCTGCACCGGCACCATGTGTTCCCGCGACGACCTGCTGCTGAGCGGGCTGGCACAGCGCATCCGCAGTTCGCCGGCCCGCAAGGTGTTCGTGGTGCTCCACCAGAGCGGCAGCCACGGGCCGGCCTACAACACGAAGGTACCGGCCTCGTTCGAGCACTTCAGGCCCGTGTGCGAATCGGTGGAGTTGAGCCGGTGCACACCGGAGTCGCTGCTCAACGCCTACGACAACACCATCCTGTACACCGACCACATCGTCGGCCGTGCCATCGGCGTGCTGAAGGAGATGGAAGGCTTGTCGTCGACCCTGATGTACATCTCCGATCATGGCGAGTCGCTCGGCGAGCACGGCCTCTACCTGCATGGCACGCCGATGGCGCTGGCCCCCGACGTTCAGAAGGAAATACCGTTTGTGGTCTGGATGTCCGACGCCTTCCAGCGCCGGCATCTCGTCGACGCGTCGACGCTGGCCCGCGACACCGCCCATTCCCAGAGCCAGGTGTTCCACAGCGTCATGGGCGCTTTCGACATGCGAAGCAGCATCTACAGGCCGCAGAAGAACATCTACGGCAGCAGGGCAGAAGCGGTCGGCGGTCGCTGAACTCGACAAACAGAAGTCGCTTTGCAGCGCCGTGGCTCGGAGGCCGACCCGAGGATCGCTGACAGCGTGGTCTTCGCGCGCAGTCGATCAATCGTGGGCCGACAGCGCCAGATCACGCCGAATCCCATCCGCCAGGAAGAGCCTGAATCCCGTCCCGACGGCGCAGAGCCCGGCGACACCCAGAACCGCCGCGCAAGCCAGCGTCTCGTGCGGGCGCAACCAGAGCAACAGGCCCCACAGGATCAGGCCGGTTCCTGCGGCCCGGCGGCCGGCGCCGAAGAACAACCAGAGCCACCAGCCTGAGCGACGCGCCAACGCCGCTCCGCTCAGGCCTGCAAGCCAACCGATCGCCGCTCCGGCAGCGAGGTCGAGCGGCCAATGTGCACCCACGGCCACGCGCGACAGGGCGATCAGGGTGGCCGCCAGCAAGCCGCATGCGATCAGGGCCCAGTCGCGACCCCGCCGCGGTCTTGCCACGCAGGTCGCGAGCACCGCCGCCGCCGCGGCGAACGCGCTGATGGAATGCCCCGACGGGAAGCTGTTGTGTTGCAGCGCCGGACCGATCAGGTTGAACCAACCCGGGTCGAGCACGCCCGCCGGGCGCGGCACGCCGGCCCAGTGCTTCATCGATATCGACAACAGCCCGCCCGCAGGCACGGAGGCCAGCAGCGCAGCCCACACACGGGGCCTGCCGAGCAGGAAGAGGGCGAGCAGCGACAGCAGCACCGAGGAGTCGCCCAACAAGGTGATGCCCGACCACAGCACCGACGGCAAGGCCGCGAAGCTGGAGTTCCATGCAAGAAAGACCGCCTGCTGTTCGGGCCAGCGCGCGGTGCCTGCGATGCCGCCGCCGCGCCACGACACCAGCAGGCCAACGAACACCAGGGTGACAAGCGCAGGCGCGGCCCACGCCCATGGGCGCCAAGTGCTGCGCTCCGCCGAAGGTGCTTGGATTCCATCGCCCGGTCCGGGCTGTCGATCTACCGCCATGTGTGGACGACATTGTGTGGACGCGCGACTTAACCATCACTTAAGGCAACGCTGCACAAGGCCACCGCTGCCCGTGAGAATGGGTTGTGAGTCGATGAAGCGACAGACGCGCCGGCCGCGGCCGCCGATCGTCACGAACCATCGCGGGCGCCAGGGCGGCACGATCGACGAGGCCGAGCGCGTGGAGCACGTGTTCGGCTTGACCAAGCGGCTGTGGGACTTCGGCAAGGTGCACGACCGCGGCTTGGCCAAGAACGCCACGCGATCGTTCGTGGCGCCGGGTCTGGCCAACATCGACTTGGTCCGTGCACGCCTGGCGGCATGAGGGCACGCCCTGCGTGGCCCGCAAACGCGAGGGCGGCGCCAACATGCACGGCCACACCGCATCGATGCGGATCACTCCCTCGATGCCACGAACTGCAGCGACGCGGCCGGCGGCATGCGGCTCACGGTCCTCGGCACCACAGCCAGCCCGGTGCGCTTGATCCCGCGGCCCACCCGCCACTTGTGCACGAGATGGACGGACAGGCGCCGAAGGCGAGACGCTGCCCCTTGCCGCCGAAGCGGCACTTTCAGAACCAGCGCTTCGATCCAGCGGCCGAGACCACGAGGTGCAGACCTCCGGCATCCGCATGCCGGATGCGCGGTTTACCTAGGTCGCACGGGGCGTGCCTACACAGTTTATCGGTAACCTTTGGGGTGGCTGATGGCGGTCGAAATGGTAACGTAAGCTATTGATTTCTAAGGCGTTTCTATCACAACGGGGCGACTTGTTCCCCCGTCTGTTCCCCCAGTCTTGGTGGGACGCCATGAAACCATCTAGTCTTACTGTGTCACAAGTGCAGTCTTGCGTTTGCGCGCAGGCAGCACGGACACCTGGGCAGCATCCTGAGCAAGGCTGCGGCGATACGCAGCCGCAAGCTCGTGATGGACGATGGGACGTGAGAGCCGGCTGCGCAAATCTGAACACGGCCTAAAGTGGACAGGCTGCTCCGATGGGCGAGGATAGAGCCCGGGAAGAAGGAGCAGAGGACATGAGCAGAAGACCGCGCCGCAACCACTCGGCGGCG
>JBASTF010001061.1:0-4112 GCA_049274755.1 Rubrivivax sp.
TTGCAAACGCGATGCCGGCTTCGCGGGCCGCGGCGCGCAGGCCCTCGGCCTTGTCGGGCAGCGTGACGGCCAGCCCCATCTCGCTGTGGCCGATCAAGTACACCCACTCGGCATGCCGCATCTCGGCACTGATGGGCACGACGCTGGCACCGAGTGCGTTCAGTGCCAGCCAGTGCAGCAGGAAGGCCGGGCGGTTTTCCAGCAGCAGGCCGACACGGTGGCCATGGCCCCAGCCGGCCGCGGCGTAGCGCGCGTGCAGCGTCTCGACCTGGGTCAGCGCCTCGCCATAGTGCAGCGGGCCGGTCGCGATGCCGTACTGCGCCGCGGTGACGGCTTCGGTGAACAGGAACTCGGCAGTGCCATGCCGCGCCGCGCTGTCGGCGAAGGCGGCATGCACGGTGGGAAAACGCAGATGCATCGGCGCCGGCCTCAGATGAACAGCTGCACCGCCGGCAGCGCGGCATCGGCATTGATCAGGTCCACCCGCTTCAGCGTCATGCGCAGCGCGCCGTCCTGCTGCACCAGGTGGTGGAACATCGTGCCGACCAGGATCTGCAGTTCGTCGCCCTGGACTTCGGTGTAGTGGAACTCGGTGCGTGTGACGTAGCGGTTGGACTCGGGTTCGTAGCTTTCCACCGTCGGCAACTGCAGCAGGTGGTGGCAGCGGCTGGGCGGCTGCTGCGAAAACGCACGGGGGCTCTTCAGGCGCTGGATGCGCAGGTCGCGCAGCAACTGGTCTTCGTACATGTGGGAGGTGTGGTTCACGCCGTCGGCCTGGCCGGGCACCAGCGGCACCCAGTAGATGGCCTCGGGCGTGAACAGCGCGTTCCAGTCGTCGAAGCGCCGGGCGTCGAGCAGCCGGCATTCGGCAACGACGAAGTCGATCAGGTCCTGCTTGCTGGGGTGCTGTTGCATCGCCGGCCTCACATCGTCGCTGTCATGTACTTCGCCCAGGCGCGGTACTGGTTGCGCATCGGCAGTTCGGTGGTGCCGATGGCGGTGACGTCCTTCAGGCCCGCTTCGTCCGGGCCATGGTTGCGGTGCAGGCTGATCCAGTCGTTGCCGCTGGCATGCAGCCCGGCCTGGATGCCGCGGTAGGCCTGCAGGTCGTCGTGGCCGACCACCGAAAACGGCGAGTTGATCAGCCGGTTGTACATGACGGTGCGTGCCAGCAGCTGTTCGGGCGCACCCTTCAGCCGGAAGGTCCAGCTCTCGACCAGGGTCTTGTCGGCAGCGATGGGCTTGGCGATGCGGATGGACTGGATCGCGCCCTTGATCGTCAGGTTGGGGTAGTAGACGGTGTTGTGCCGCGCCATTGCGACGATCTGCGCCGCACGTTCGGCGCCATAGCGTGCCTGCATCGCTTCTTCGTACGCGGGGATGGGCTTGTACTTGCTGTGGATGCTGAAGTGCACGCCGGTGTAGCTGTGGCCGTTGTCGAACACCCGAACACCCATGTCTTCGAAGAACTTGTAGTCCGACATGAAGGGCACGAATTGCTCGATGGCCATGGGCTTGGGCTCGTCCTCGGGCTTGCCGATCCACATGGCCTTCGCCGTGCCGGCCGAGGACTCGTGCGCCACCATCGGGTGCATCGTGTCGTTCAGGTTCTCGACGAACATCTTCCAATTGCACTGGTGCATGAAGCGCAGGCAACCGCCGGCGATCTCGAGTTCACCTTCGGGCGAGCGATCGGCCATGTTGTCGATGGACGAGAGCACGTCGCCGAAATAGTCCTCGAAGCCGACGCCAGCATCGCTGAGCTTGACGAAGATGAAGCCGCGGTACAGCCGCACGTGTTGCACCGCCACCAGGCCGCGGCCCGATTCGCACTCTTGCAGCGCCGTGCCTTCGTAGCCGTTTTTCAGCGGAATGGCCAGCGGCGCACCATCGGTCTTGAAGGTCCAGGCGTGGTAGGGGCAGCGGAAGAACCTGCCGGTGTTGCCGCAGGCGGCGCTGACCAGGCGCGAACCCTTGTGCGCGCAGCGGTTCATCAACACCTTCACCGAACCGTCGCCATGGCGCACGACGATCAGCGGCTGGCCTGCCACGTCGTTCGTGATGTAGTCGCCAGGCTTGGGCAGCTGGCTGCCGTGTCCGACGTAGTTCCAGGTGTTGGCGAAGAAGTGCTCCTGCTCAAGCTGGAAGATCTCGTCGCTGATGTAGAGGTCGCGGTGCACGCGGTCGCCCTGCACCAGGGCACGCACGGCCTCGGGGTTGCCACGGTACTTGCTGCTCATGCGATGCTCCTTCAGAGGTCCAGCACCAGGCGTGCACCCTTGGCACGCGAGACGCAGACCTGGATCACGTTGTTCGCGGCCTTTTCGCGCGCGCTCAGCACGTGGTCGCGGTGCTCGATCTCACCGTCCAGCACCGGCACGGCGCAGACACCGCATTCGCCGCGCTGGCAATCGAACATCGGGTCGCAGCCGGCGGCGATCAGGGCTTGCAGCAGGGTCTGGTCTGCGGCCACCTGCAGCGTGCGGCCGCTGCTCGACAGCACGACCTCGAAACCACGGTCGCCGGCTTCGGCTGCCGGTGCGGTGAAGAGTTCGAAGCGCACACGGGCGGCCGGCCAGCTGCGAGCCTTGGCTGCCGCCAGCACGGCATCGAGCAGCGGCTGCGGGCCGCAGACATGCACGGTTTCGTCGGCGGCGCAGCCGGCCAGCAGGGCGCCGACGTCCAGCGGCGCGCCGGCTTCGTCGTCGGCATGCAGTTGCAAGCCGCTGCCCAGCAACTGCTGCAGTTCGGGCACAAAAGCCATCAGCGCGCGGCTGCGGCCGGCGTAGACCAGGCGGACCGGCCGGCCCTGGCGCCGGCATTGCGCCGCCATCGTCAGCAGCGGCGTGATGCCAATGCCGCCGGCCAGCAGCAGCACCGGGCTGCTGCCCGGCTGCAGCGGGAAGTCGTTTCTCGGCGGCAGCACCTGCAGCCGCGTGCCGGGCTGCAAGCCGTGCATGTGGCGCGAACCGCCGCGGCCTGCATCTTCCCGTCGCACGGCAATGTCGTAGGCCTGCGGCGCTGCGGCGTCGCCGGCGAAGTCCACCAGCGAGTAGTGGCGCCAGGCCGCGCTGCCATCAGGCAGCAGCACCTGCACCTGCAGATGGGCGCCGGCGCTGTAGGCCGGCAGCGTGCCGCCGGCGGCGGCCAACAGCCGCAGCCGCGTGATCAGCGGGTTCAGCGCCTGCACCTCGGCCACTTGCAACTGCAGCGGGGGTGTCGTCGTGTCCATCGTCGTCGTCAAGCCAGGGCGTGGCGTTGCAGCGCGGCCTGCAACTGGCTACCGCGTTCGTCGGCCAGTGCGGCGTCGCGCAGTTCACGCAGCGTCGCCGGCGCCAGCCGGCGGCCGGCCTTCTGCCAGGCGCCAGCCAGTCGCTGGTAGTTGTGCAGGCCCCGTTCGTGGGTGTCGCTGTAGCCCTTCACCAGGCGCTGGCAGAGCACGATCTCCAGCGCCAGCTCGGGGTTGTGCGCGGCGGCGGTTTCGATGTCGGCGAGCCAGGCTCGGATGCGCTGTTCCTCGGCCGCATGGCGCAGGGTGCTGCGGCGCCAGCGCTTCAGCCCGGCCAGCGTGTGCAGCAGCAGGAAACCGCGCAGCGAGCTGGTCTGCACGACGCGCCCACGCTGCGTGAAACGTTCGACCAGGCGCCGCGCCGGGCCGTTGGCCAGCAGCTTCGTGCCCAGGCCCCAGGGCAGGGTCTCGGCAATCTCCTGCAGCCGCGGGTGCATGTACTCGTGGATGGCCATCACCTGGCCATCGGCGGCCTGGGCTTCGTCGCGCACACGGGCGAAGCGGCTGCCGCGGGTCTTCAGCTCGGCAACGCGGATCGTGTCTTCGTACGACATCCACAGCGCCAGGTGCCGCGCCGCTGCGCTGGCCAGGCGGCCACCGTCGTTGCCGGGCAGGGCGCACAGCCGCTGCATGTGGTCGAGATAGGTCGTGGCCCAGGCCGGGTCCTGGTAGTCCACCAGGCGGCGTGCGCCTTCCAGCAGCAGCGGCTGCAGCGCGGCCGGGAACTGCGACTGGATGCGTTCGACCAGGGCCCGTGTCTGTGCCTGCCGCGGCGCCGCCGGGCGCGGTGTGGCCGCTGCCGGCGCGGCGGGCGATTCGGGCT
>JBASTF010001062.1:0-2973 GCA_049274755.1 Rubrivivax sp.
GCCCTGCACGCGCTGGTCGATGGCCTCATCTCCAACTGGATGCTTGATCGAGACGCCTTCGATCTGCGCCGTGTCGGCCACAGGGCCGTCGAGCAACTGCTGGCCGGGCTCAGCGGCCGAGCTTGGCCTGCAATTCGGCCACCGCTTCGGGATTGACCAGCGACGACAGGTCGCCCGGGGTGTCGCCCCGGAACACCGAGCGCACCACGCGGCGCATGATCTTCATGTTGCGCGTCTTCGGCAGGTCGCTCACCAGCAGCACATGGCGTGGACGGTACGACGTGCCCATTCCGTGCACCACGGCGGCCGACAGTTCCTGTTCCAGCGCCGCGTCCGTGGCCACACCCGGCATCGGCACGCAGACGCAGACGATGGCCGAGCCCTTGAGCTCGTCGGGCACGCCGATCACGGCGGCTTCCGACACCTTGCCGGTGCCCGTGAGCAGGGTTTCGATCTCCGACGGTCCGGTTCGTTTGCCGGAGACCTTGATCGTGTCATCGCTGCGTCCGAGGATATAGACGAGCCCGTCTTCGTCGCGCATGGCGAAGTCACCATGCACCCAGATGCCCGGGAGGGTGCGCCAGTAGCTGTCGAGGTAGCGCTGGTCGTCGCGCCACAGGCTCTTGGTGAAGCCGATGTTGGGATTGCGCAGCACCAGTTCACCGACCTGGCCGGCCGGTACCGGCCTGCCGGTGTCGTCGACGATGTCCACGCCGACCCCCAGGCCGCCCATGCCGAAGGAGCCCGGACGCAACGGATGGTGCACGGTGCCGGTGAAATTGCAGCCGCCGACTTCGGTGCCGCCGACGATGTTCAGGAAAGGCAGTTTCTTCTTGCACACATGCTCGAAGAACCAGCGCCAGGGCGCTTCGGTCCAGGCTTCGCCGCCGGACACCGTGACGCGCAGCGCCGACAGGTCGAAACCCTCGACCTCGGCGTCGCCGTAGCGCATCAGGCCGCGGATGAGCGTTGGCGCCACGCCCAGATAGGTGACCTTGTGGTCCTGCAGCAGGCGCCAGAATCGGCCCGTGTCAGGAAAGTCGGGTGTGCCTTCGGCGACGAGCAGGCTGCCGCCGAAGTAGCTCGGGATGCAGGCGCACATGGCGCCGACCATCCAGCCCATGTCGCTCATGAAGAAGAAGCGGTCGCTGGACTTGAAGTCGGCGCAGATGTGCATGTCGCGCGTGACCATCGAGCCCAGGAAGCTCACATGCGTCCAGACGCAGCCCTTGGGTTTGCCGGTGGTGCCCGACGTGTAGAGCAGCACGGCGGCATCGTCGGCCTGCATCTCGGCGGTAGGCAGCTCGCTGGCCTGCCTGGCAACTGCCGCCGCCCAGTCATGATCGCGGTCGGGCGTCATCGGGCACGCCAATGCATCGCCGAGGTGGCGCAGCACCAGCACGTGCTCGACGCTCGGCGTGCTCTGCAGGGCTTCGTCGAGCACCGCTTTCATCGAGCCGGGGGTGCCGCGCCGCCAGGTGCCGTCGACGGTCAGCACCACCTTGGCCTCGCCATCGTTGAGCCGCGCCACCAGCGGCTGCGGCCCAAAGCCCGAGAACAGCGGCATCACGACGGCGCCGACCTTCATCACCGCGAAGAAGGCGATGAAGGTCTCCGGCAGGTTGGGCATGTACAGGCCGACGCGGTCGCCGCGCTGAACGCCCAGGGCTTGCAAGGCGCCAGCCAGACGGCAGACCTCGGCGTCGAAGTCGCGGTAGGTCAGGTTGCGCTGGGCGCGTCGGTCTTCGCCTTCCCAGACCAGAAACGGGCGCTCCCAGGCCGGCGTATCGCGATGGCGGTCGATGCAGTTGAGCACGACGTTGGTCGTGCCCCCAACGCACCAGCGGGCCCATTCGATGCCGCGCGAGGTGTCGAGCATCTGCTGCGGTGGCTCGTAAAAGCGGAAGTCGCAGAACTCGAACACCTGCTGCATCAGCCAGGCCGGGTCGGCGTCGGCGTGCCGGGACAGCGCCGCCAGGTCGGGCTCGCCGGTCTTGCGGATGAAGGCAGTGAGGTTGGAGTTCGCCACGATCTCGGGTGTAGGCACCCAATCGAACGGCCGTTTGGTAGGATTCATGATTCGAGATTAGCCCAAGCCTCGGGCGTCGTCCAGTGCTGGCCGCCCGCCGGCATGGCGGGCCGACAACCGCAGCCACACTGAACAGAGGGTTCGCCCATGCATGTTGACGAAGCCATCCGCAGCCGCAAATCGGTCCGGCGGTTCTTGTCCACACCGGTGCCTGCCGCGGTGGTGAGCCACATCCTGGAAGTGGCTGCGCGGGCCCCCAGCGGCAACAACGTGCAGCCCTGGCGCGTATACGTGCTGGCGGGCGAAGCGCGCGAGCGCCTGTGTGCCGACATCGTCAAGGCGGCCCAGGAAGACCCCGACCGACACCAGCCCGAATACGCCTATTACCCGACAAGTTGGTTCGATCCCTACCTGGATCGCCGCCGCCGGTGTGGTTTTGGCCTCTACGCCACGCTGGGCATCGCGCGCGACGACCAAGCCGCGCGCGAGCGCCAGATGCTGCGCAATTACACCTTCTTCGACGCCCCGGTGGGCCTGCTCGTCACGTTGGACCGGCGGCTGAATACCGGCAGCTTCATGGACGTGGGCATGTTCATCCAGAACGTGATGGTGGCGGCGCGCGCCCAGGGCCTTCACACCTGCGCCCAGGCCGCTTTCGCCTGGTT
Organism: Rubrivivax sp.; assembly: GCA_049274755.1. Taxonomy (GTDB): domain Bacteria; phylum Pseudomonadota; class Gammaproteobacteria; order Burkholderiales; family Burkholderiaceae_C; genus Rubrivivax. The sequence goes on from JBASTF010001062.1 coordinate 2,695, forward strand.
CCACAAGGTAGCGCGCCAGCACCTGCCGATGGGCGACAACGAGATCTTGCTGTGCGGCATCGCGCTCGGGCAAGAGGACCTGCAGGCCCCGGAGAACGCCTTCATCACCGAGCGCGCGGCGCTCGCGGAGTTTGTCAGTTTTCATGGCATGGAAGGGTGCCCCGACCGCTCGGCACGTTGACGGCGCCCGAAAGGTTCACCTCGGTGACGCCACCGCGCAAGACGCTCCTCATCGTCTACCACACGACCACCGGCGGCACGCTGCAGATGGCGCGCGCC
>JBASTF010001063.1:0-5097 GCA_049274755.1 Rubrivivax sp.
GGATGCAGCCACCGCGGAGGCCGACGGCGCGCCGATGGCGTCCACCGGCGCCGACGCAGCCGCCGTGCCGCGGGCCACTGCCTTCGGCTTGTTCCACAAGGACCAGGCCGCGCCACCCACCAGCAGCAGCACACCGACGGCCACCGCCGCCAGCAGGCCACGTGGCGGTGTGCGCACCGGCTCGGCGGCCAGGTCGAACACCTCGCGTGCCGCCTGGTCGACGACGTCGCGGCCCACGCGGTGGCGGCCCTGGGCATAAGCACCGAGCAAGGCACGCCCGGCCAGCAGGTTGATGCGCCGCGGCACGCCGCGGCACAGCTGGTGCATGCGGCGGATCGCGCCGGCATCGAACGGCGGTTCGCCGGCGACGCCGGCCACGGCCAGCCGGTGGCGCACATAACGTGCGGTCTCTTCTTCGCTCAAGGCCGGCAGGTGGTAGCGGGCGGTGACACGCTGCGCCAGCTGTTCGAGCTCGGGCCGCGCCAGCATCGTGCGCAGCTCGGGCTGGCCGATGAGGATGATCTGCAGCAGCTTGCGCTCGGTGGTCTCCAGGTTGGTCAGCAGCCGCAGCTGCTCCAGCAGCTCGGCCGACAGGCTTTGTGCCTCGTCGATGACCAGCACCGCGTGGCGGCCTGCGGCATGGGCGGCGAGCAGGAAGATGTTCAGCGGGTCGACGTAGTCCTTCACCGTCGCGGCACCGGCGGGCACCTGGATGCGGAACTCGTCGCACACCGTCTGCAGCAGCTCGATGACGCTGAGCTTGGGGTTGAAGACATAGGCCACGTCGCAGTGCGCCGGCACCTGGTCCAGGAAGCAGCGGCAGACGGTGGTCTTGCCGGCGCCGATCTCGCCGGTCAGCAGCACGAAGCCGCCGCCGCCCGACAAGCCGTAGAGCAGATGCGCCAGCGCCTCGCGGTGCGCATCGCTCATGAACAGGAAATGCGGGTCCGGGGCGATCGAAAAAGGCTCGCGCTGCAGGCCGAAGAAGGGCGCGTACATGGGCGCGGAGCATAAGCGCAACCACCCCTTTTCCCGACGCCCCGGCCGTCACCGCACCGTCACCCGGCGCGACGCGTTCTAATGGCGGCTGTTCCGACCCCACGCCACGCGCCATGAACCAGCTGGACCAGCTCAAGCAGCACACCACCGTCGTCGCCGACACCGGCAACTTCAAGCAGCTCGCGCAGTTCGCGCCGCGCGATGCCACCACCAACCCCAGCCTGATCCTGAAGGCCGTGCAGCAGCCCGACTACGCGCCGCTGCTGGCCGACACCGTGGCCGCCCACCGCGGCGCGGCGCTCGACGCCATCGTCGACCAGGTGCTGGTGCGCTTCGGCCTGGAGATCCTGAAGGTCGTGCCCGGGCGCGTCAGCACCGAGGTCGACGCCCGCCTGTCCTTCGACACCGAGGCCACGCTGCTGCGCGCGCGGCGGCTGATCGCGCTGTACGCAGCCGCGGGCATTGCGCGTGAGCGGGTGCTGATCAAGATCGCGGCCACCTGGGAAGGCATCCAGGCCGCGGCCCAGCTGGAACGGGAAGGCATCCACTGCAACCTGACCCTGCTGTTCAGCTTCGCCCAGGCCGTGGCCTGCGGCGACGCCGGCGTGCAGCTGATCTCGCCCTTTGTCGGCCGCATCTACGACTGGTACAAAAAGGCCGCAGGCAGTGCCTGGGACGAAGCCGCCAGTGCCGGCGCCAACGATCCCGGCGTGAAGAGCGTGACGGCGATCTTCAACCACTACAAACACCACGGCATCCGCACCGAGGTGATGGGCGCCAGTTTCCGCAACGTCGGCCAGATCGTTGCGCTGGCCGGCTGCGATCTGCTGACCATCAGCCCCGAACTGCTGGCCACGCTGCAGGGCAGCGAAGCGCCGATCGCGCCGGCGCTGGATGCCGCCGGTGCACGGGCGCTGGACCTGCCGGCCGTGCACCACGACGAAAAGGCCTTCCGCTGGGCGCTGAACGACGACGCGATGGCCACCGAGAAGCTGGCCGACGGCATCCGCGCCTTCGCCGTCGATGCCGGCAAGCTGGACCGGCTGATCGAAGGGGCTGGGCGGTGAATCCGCGCGGCGACCAGACCCGGGCCTGGGCGGCGCTGCAAGGCCACTACGAGGCCCATGGCCGCGGCTTCGACCTGCGTGAAGCCTTTGCCCGCGACCCCGGCCGCTTCGCCACGCTGTCCTTCGAAGCGCCCGAGGTGTTTGTCGATCTGTCGAAGAACCACGTCGACCTGGCGACGCTGCGCTTCCTGTTCGACCTGGCCGGCGAATGCGGCCTGCAGCCGCAGCGCGACGCCATGCTGCGCGGCGACGTCGCCAACAGCACCGAGGGCCGCGCGGTGCTGCACACGGCGTTGCGGGCACCCAGGGGCGCCGGCCCCTTCAGCGACGAGGTGCATGCGGTGCTCGACGCGATGCTGGCCTACGCCGAAGCCGTGCGCGCGGACGACGGCATCACCGACATCGTCAACATCGGCATCGGCGGCAGCGACCTGGGCCCGCAGATGGTGGTGCCGGCGCTGGACGCCTTCAGCCACCACGGCAAACGCCTGCACTTCGTCAGCAACGTCGACGGCCACGACATCGTGCCGGTGCTGCGCGGGCTGCAGGCGACGAAGACACTCTTCATCGTCGCCAGCAAGACCTTCACGACGCAGGAGACCATGGCCAACGCCGCCGTCGCGCGGCAATGGTTCCTGGCCCAGGGCGGCAGCGACATCGCACGCCACTTCGCTGCGACGACGACCAACGTCAAGGCCGCTGCCGAGTTCGGCATCACGACGACCTTCGGCTTCTGGGACTGGGTCGGCGGCCGCTATTCGCTGTGGAGCGCCATCGGCCTGCCGATCGCCATCGCCATCGGCGCCACGCATTTCCGTGCGCTGCTGGGCGGCGCCCACGCGATGGACCGCCACTTCGCCGAAGCGCCGCTGGCGGCCAACGTGCCGGCGCTGCTGGGCCTGCTCGACGTCTGGTACCGCAACTTCCACGGCCGCAGCAGCCGCAGCGTTGCGCCCTACCACCAGGGCCTGAAGCGCCTGCCGGCCTATCTGCAGCAGCTGGAGATGGAGTCCAACGGCAAGAGCGTGGACACCGCCGGCAATCCGCTGGCCACCGGCTCCAGCCCGGTGGTCTGGGGCGAGCCCGGCACCAACGGCCAGCATGCGTATTTCCAGATGCTGCACCAGGGCAGCGACGTGATCCCGGTGGAGTTCATCCTCGTGCAGCACCCAACGCACGGCCATGCCGACCTGCATGCCAAGCTGCTGGCCAACGGCCTGGCACAAAGCCAGGCGCTGATGCTGGGCAAGACGGCGGCCGTCGCGAAGACCGAGAAGGCGCCGACGGCGTCGCCGACGCTGGATCGCGAGGTGCTGGCGCGGCACCGCAGCTTTCCCGGCAACCGGCCCAGCACCAGCTTCGTGCTGGAACGGCTGACACCGGCCAGCCTGGGTGCGCTGATCGCGCTGTACGAACACCGTGTGTTCACCAGCGGCGCGATCTGGGGCATCAACAGCTTCGACCAATGGGGCGTGGAACTCGGCAAGGCGCTGGCCAGCGACCTGCTGCCACGCCTGGCCAGCGGCGACAGCACCGGGCTGGACGGCAGCACGGCCGGCCTGCTGGCGAGGTTGCGCGTGGGGTCGCAGGCATGACGCCGGTGTTCGACTTCGGCGGTGTGCTCTTCAACTGGCACCCGCCGTCGCTGCTGCAGCGTGAACTGCCGCAGCGGGTGCACGATGCCGCCAGCGCCGCGCACTGGGTGCAGCAGGTGTTCCAGAGCTACGGCGGCGACTGGGGCGAATTCGACCGCGGCACCGTGACGGTGGCCGAGCTGGTGCCGCGCATCGCGCGCCGCACCGGGCTGGCCGAACACGAGGTGCAGGCCGTCGTCGACGGCGTGCCGAACGAGCTGCGGCCGATGCCCGAGACCGTGGCCTTGCTGCGCCGGCTGCGCGACGCCGGTGCGCCGCTGGTCTACCTGTCCAACATGCCGGCGCCGTATGCCGACCACCTGGAGTCCACCCACGACTTCGTGCAGTGGTTCCGCGACGGCGTGTTTTCGGCGCGTGTGCAGGCCATCAAACCCGAACCCGAGATCTTCGCGATCGCCGCCGAACGTTTTGCCGTGCCGCCGGCCGAGCTGCTGTTTTTCGACGACCACCTGCCCAACGTGCAGGCGGCGCAGGCGGCGGGCTGGCAGGCCGTGCACTTCACCGGCGTCGCCGCGGTCGAAGCTGCGCTGCGCGAACGCCGGCTCTGGGGCTGGTCGTGAAGTGGCTGCGTTTCCAGCACCAGGGCCGTGAAGGCTTCGGCACGCTGCATGGCAACGGCGTGCAGGTGCACGAAGGCGACCTCTTTGCCGGCAACGTGCCGACGGCCTTGCGCCTGCCACTGGCCGACCTGGCGCTGCTGCCGCCTTGCAGGCCGGGGCAGGTCATCGGGCTGTGGAACAACTTCCGCGCTGCGGCTGCAAAAAACGGCTGGGCGGAGCCGGCCGAGCCGCTGTACTTCCTGAAGTCGCCGGGCTGCGTGGCCGGGCCTGGTGAGGCGATTGCCGTGCCGGCCAGCTACGACGGCCGTGTGGCCTACGAAGGTGAACTCGTCATCGTCATCGGCCGCGACACCTGGGCCGTCAGTGCCGAGCAGGCGGCGGCCCACATCTTCGGCTACAGCTGCGGCAACGACCTCACGGCGCTGGAACTGCTGCACCGCGACGCCTCGTTTGCGCAGTGGACACGGGCCAAGAGCTTCCCCGGCTTCGGCGCTTTCGGCCCCGTCATCGCCACCGACTTCGAGCCGGCAAGCGCCACGCTGCGCACGCTGGTGGGCGGGCGCGAGCGCCAGAACTACGCACTCGCCGACATGTTCTTCAGCCCCGCCGAGATCGTCGCGCGGCTGTCGCAGGACATGCGGCTGCGGGCCGGCGACATCGTGTTCTGCGGCACCTCGCTGGGGGTGTTGCCGATGAAACCGGGCAGCAGCGTCGACATCGTGGTCGACGGCATCGGCACCCTGAACAACGTCTACGGCTGAGCGGCCGGCGCGGCCGTCGAGCCGCGCACCACCAGGCTGGGCCGCAGCACCACGG
>JBASTF010001064.1:0-3019 GCA_049274755.1 Rubrivivax sp.
GCGCGTCGATGCGCGGCTGCCAGTGCAGCACAAACTGCTGCAGGTCCACGGCGCGGCGCAGGTCGGCTTCCAGCTGCAGCCTCTGCTGCGCCCGTGCCGTCATCTCGGCGGTGAAAAACTGCGCGCCATCGCGGCCCAGGGCCTTGGCCTGGTACATCGCCGTGTCGGCCTGGCGCATCAGCGTGTCGATGTCGTCGCCGTCGTCGGGGTACATCGCGATGCCGACGCTGCACGAGACCTCCAGGTCCTGGCCTTCGACACGGTGCGGCGCACGCACACGCGGAATCAGCCGCTGCTCGACGACATGGGCCACCTCCTCCACCCCGTGCACGCCGGCCAGCACGACGACAAACTCGTCGCCGCCCAGGCGGCTGACGGTGTCGCCTTCGCGCACGGCTTCGAGCAGGCGGCGCGACACCGAGCGCAGCAGGCCGTCGCCGACATGGTGGCCCAGCGAGTCGTTGATGTCCTTGAAGCGGTCCAGGTCGATGAACATCACCGCCACCTGCTCGCCCTTGCGCCGCGCCTGCTGCAGCGCCAGCCGCAGCCGTTCGTTGCACTGCGCGCGGTTGGGCAGTTCGGTCAGCACGTCGTGCTCGGCGAGGAAGCGGATGCGTGCCTCGCTGTCCTTGCGGTCGGTGATGTCGATGGAGATGATGATGGTGTGCGACAGCGCGCCGTCGCTCTCGCGCACCGCGCTGGCCATCACCCAGGCCGGGTAGCTGCTGCCGTCGCGGCGCCGCATCACGAGTTCGCCATTCCAGCTGCCGCGCTGCGCCACGGCGCGCCACATCGCGTCGGGCACCTCGTTGCCGGCGGCGGCGAAAAACAGGTCGGTGGGCTGCTCGCCCAGCACGTCGGGCAGTTCGTAGCCGGTGGCGCGCATGAAGGCACGGTTGATCGACAGCACACGCTGGCGTGCATCGACGATGACGATGCCTTCGCTGGAAGCCTGGAAGACCTTGGCCCACAGTTCCAGCCGGCGCTCCATGACCTTCAGGTGGTTGATCGGCGTGAAGGCCGTCAGCACCGCGTCGCGGCCCTCGAACCGCACACGCCGCGCCGACAGCACGGCCCAGGCGGGTTCGCTGCCGATGCGCCAGCGCACCTCGAATTCGTCGACGGCGTCGCGGTCCGACAGCTGCTGGAAAAAACGTGCCCGCACCGCCGGCTCGAGGCCGTTGCGCCAGGGGTCCACCGTCTGCCCGCCCATCCAGGCCGCGGCCGGCGGGTTGGCATGCAGCACCTCGTGCCCGGGCACCGAGGTCACGACCAGGGCGATGGGTGTCGACTGCACCAGGGCGCGCTGCGCCTCGGCGGCACGCGCCGAAGCCGCCAGCTCCTTCTGCGTTTCGCGTTCCAGGTCCAGCTTGCCCAGCATGTCGTTGAAGGCGACGACGAGGCGGCCGATCTCGTCGCGGCTGTGCCACTCCGAACGCAGCGTGTAGTCGCCGGTGTCGCGCACCCGGTCGGCCACGCCGGCCAGCCGCGACAGTGGCTTGGCGATGGCACGGGCGACGACGGTGACCATGCCGAGAATGGCCGCCAGCAGCAGCAGCGCCGTGCCCAGGTGCAGCCACATGCGCTGGAACAGCGTGTGGATGCGTGCAACGAGCAGGCCGTCCAGCGCCTGGCCGGCTTCGGCCCAGGAACGCTGCAGATCCGACAGCAGCGCCTGCTGCGCGGCACGCGCGGTCTGCAGCGCACCGGTGGTCATGCCGTCGTCGACGAGGCGGCGCGACGCGGTGCGGAAGGCTTCCACCGACTGCTGCAGCGACAGCAGCCGCGGCCGCAGCCGTTGCTCCAGTTCGGGCCGGCCGGCGGCAAAGGCTTCGGAATGGTCCTGCTGCACGCCCAGCGCCGTGGCATCGAGCCGGCCTTCGACGATGAGGTACTGCGTGCGTTCGCCGGCATCGGCACGGCCACCGTGCGCCGCCAGCTGCTCGATGCGCACGCCCATCGCGTGCACCAGCTCCAGCAGTTCCGGGTAGCGCAGCAGCAGCAGCGACATCGTGTAGTAGCTGTCCAGGTCCGGGTCCAGGATCAGGTTGGACTGGTTGCCCACACGGGTCAGCAGCTCGCGGCCGCGGGTCAGCGCCGTCGTCGTCAGCGCCGCCTGGTCGGCACGGCCGGAGGCCTCGGCCACCTTGTGCAAGGCCACACGCCAAGCCTCGCTGGTCTCGGCGCTGCGCAGGCCGTCGCCCAGATCGCGTTCGGCGGCCAGCAAGGCGCTGTCGCCGATGCTGTGGCCGCGCGCCAGGTCGACGAGGCCGTCGCGCACCTGGGCGATGTAGGCGTTGCCCTGCACCTCCTTGCGCGCGAAGTCGATGGCGATGAACTTCTCGTTGATGAGAATGCTGCTGACGTAGATCACCGCTGACAGATCCAGCAGGTAGATCAGCATCAGCTTGCGGCTGACACTCAGCCGTCCCAGCAGGCGCAGCAGCAAGTGGCGCGATCCCATCGTTGTCGTGATCCGGCGTTCAAGCAAGGCGCGGGCCCTGCGGCGTACCCATGGGGCCATGTCGGCAACGCGGCGGCCCAACTGAAGCAGTTCATGCTGCGGCGCCGCAAAATCCCGTTGCTGGTGCATCCACAACGGGCTGCTGCACGTATCCGTGCCGATGCGATGCCAAATCCTCCCCAGCCTGCTGCTGACCCTGGCCAGCAGTTGCGCCACGGCCCACGACACCTGGTTCGAACGCCACGCCGACGGCAGCCTGCAGCTCGGCACCGGGGCCCGGTTCCCGAAGCAGGAGACCGGGCTGGACCCGCAATGGCTGCAGCAGCAGGGCTGCGACGCCGGCAGCTGCTGGGCGCAGAGCACGGCCTTCACGCTGACGCTGGAGCCCGACAAGATTGCGCCTTACCTCGACGAGGTGCGCCCCGGGCCTGCGGTGCTGGCCGCCTGGGCAGCCTTGCAGGCGCGGGGCCTGCCCTGGGTGGAGCGTTATGCCAAACACGCCCGCATCGTCGCCAACCCGGCGCTGCCCATGGCCGGCAGCGGCATGGCGATGGA
>JBASTF010001065.1:0-4008 GCA_049274755.1 Rubrivivax sp.
ACGGAGTGAGGGCCGGGGGGGGGGGGCCGGCTGGCCCCGCTTCACGACGACAAGGGCGGCCTCCGGGCCGCCTTTTTTATGGCCCGGCCGCCACGGCCCAGGCCGCCGGCGTCAGCACCTGCACACCACGCAGCTTTGCGCGGCGTGCCAGTTTCAGCAGCGCCCGGTCGTGGGTCAGCAGCCAGCGTGCCTGGCGCGCGACGGCCAGGTCGATGAAACCCTGGTCGTCGGCATCGCTGCAGCGCAGATGCGAGGGGGCCGGATCGGCACAAGATTCGGCGAAGGCATCGAACACAGCGAGCGCTTGCTCACAATTTGGTGACCAACGTTGGAGGCTGGCATGTGCCAGCATGTGGGCCAGTTCGCGGCGCATCGTGGCCGTCGCCAGCCAGCGCAGGCGGCGGCTTTCGACGGCCTGTACCAGCGGCGCCACCTGGGCATCGGCGAACACCAGCCAGTCGAGCACGACGTTCGTGTCCAGCACGGCGGACGGCGTCACTTGCTGCATCTTTCAGCACCGAATATAATGGAAGGCTTTTCGGTAGACTTTGCCGTGCACAGTGCTGCGCGCAGTTTCCGAAAAGAACAAGCGTTCAAACACGCATAGCTTCAAACGGGAACAAGCTACATGCCTACCATCAACCAGCTCGTGCGCCACGGCCGTCAGGTCGAGGCCACCAAGAGCAAGTCGCCGGCGATGCAGAACTCGCCGCAGCGCCGCGGGGTCTGCACCCGCGTCTACACCACCACGCCGAAGAAGCCGAACTCGGCCCTGCGGAAGGTCGCCAAGGTGCGCCTGACCAACGGTTTCGAGATCATCAGCTACATCGGCGGTGAAGGCCACAACCTGCAGGAACACAGCGTCGTGCTGGTGCGCGGCGGCCGTGTCAAGGACTTGCCGGGTGTGCGCTACCACATCGTGCGCGGTTCGCTGGACCTGCAAGGTGTCAAGGACCGCAAGCAGTCGCGTTCGAAGTACGGCGCGAAGCGCCCGAAGAAGGCTTAATCAGCCGCTCCATTTGCGGCGGGCCCAGTAGATCTGAGCCAGCCGAGTAAGTGAAAGGTCTGCATGGCCTTTCGCGGTGCCGGTGAAAAGCGGGCACCAACTGAAACGATAGAAGGAAGACTCCCATGCCACGTCGTCGCGAAGTACCCAAGCGCGAGATCCTGCCGGACCCGAAGTTCGGTTCCGTCGACCTGTCCAAGTTCATGAATGTGATCATGGAATCGGGCAAGAAGGCCATCGCCGAGCGCATCATCTACGGTGCGCTCGACCAGGTCGAGAACAAGTCGGGCAAGGACCCGCTGGAAATCTTCCTCACCGCGCTGAACAACATCAAGCCGATGGTCGAAGTGAAGTCCCGCCGCGTCGGCGGTGCGAACTACCAAGTTCCCGTGGAAGTTCGCCCCGTGCGCCGGCAGGCTCTGGCCATGCGCTGGCTGAAGGAATCGGCCCGCAAGCGCGGCGAGAAGTCGATGGCTGCGCGCCTGGCCAACGAGCTGCTCGAGGCAGCCGAAGGCCGCGGCGGCGCGATGAAGAAGCGCGACGAAGTGCACCGCATGGCCGAAGCGAACAAGGCGTTCTCGCACTTCCGCTTCTAAACCCCTGCTTCCGGCCGCCTCTACGGGTTACTACCAGCCCGGGGGCGGCTCCTGTCTTTGGAGATTGATCATGGCCCGCAAGACCCCCATCGAGCGCTACCGCAACATCGGTATCAGCGCGCACATCGATGCCGGCAAGACCACCACCACCGAGCGCATCCTGTATTACACGGGTGTGAACCACAAGATCGGTGAGGTGCACGACGGCGCGGCCACGATGGACTGGATGGAGCAGGAGCAGGAGCGTGGCATCACGATCACGTCGGCTGCGACCACCTGCTTCTGGAAGGGCATGGACATGTCCTATCCCGAGCACCGCTTCAACATCATCGACACCCCGGGTCACGTCGACTTCACCATCGAGGTGGAGCGTTCGATGCGTGTGCTCGACGGTGCCTGCATGGTGTACTGCGCCGTGGGCGGCGTGCAGCCGCAGTCGGAAACCGTTTGGCGCCAGGCCAACAAGTACAAGGTGCCGCGCCTGGCCTTCGTCAACAAGATGGACCGCACCGGTGCCAACTTCTTCAAGGTCTACGACCAGATGAAGGTGCGCCTGAAGGCCAACCCCGTGCCCATCGTCGTGCCCATCGGCGCCGAAGAGAACTTCACCGGTGTGATCGACCTCATCAAGATGAAGGCGATCTACTGGGACGAAGCCTCGCAGGGCATGAAGTTCGAGTTCAAGGACATCCCCGCGGAACTGCTGGCCGACGCCCAGAAGTGGCGCGAGAACATGATCGAGGCCGCCGCCGAATCGAGCGAGGACTTGATGAACAAGTACCTCGAGTCGGGCGAACTGTCGGAAGACGAGATCAAGACCGGCATCCGTGCGCGCACGCTGGCCGCTGAGATTCAGCCGATGTTCTGCGGCACCGCCTTCAAGAACAAGGGCGTGCAGCGCATGCTCGACGGCGTGATCGACTTCCTGCCGTCGCCGATCGACGTGCCGCCGGTGCCGGGCACCGACGAAGACGAGAAGGAAGTGGTCCGCAAGGCCGACGACAACGAGAAGTTCGCCGCGCTGGCGTTCAAGCTGATGACCGACCCGTATGTCGGCCAGCTGACCTTTGTGCGTGTGTACTCGGGCGTGCTGAAGTCGGGCGACTCGGTCTACAACCCGATCCGCGGCAAGAAGGAACGCATCGGCCGGATCCTGCAGATGCACGCCAACCAGCGTGAAGAGATCAAGGAAATCCTGGCCGGCGACATCGCCGCCTGCGTGGGTCTGAAGGACGTGACCACGGGCGAAACCCTGTGCGATCCGGAATCGATCATCACGCTGGAAAAGATGATCTTCCCCGAACCGGTGATCTCGCAGGCCGTCGAGCCCAAGACCAAGGCCGACCAGGAAAAGATGGGCATCGCGCTGGGCCGTCTGGCTGCCGAAGACCCGTCGTTCCGCATGCGCACCGACGAAGAGAGTGGCCAGACCATCATCTCCGGCATGGGCGAGCTGCACCTGGAAATCATCGTCGACCGCATGAAGCGCGAGTTCGGTGTCGAGGCCAACGTCGGCAAGCCGCAGGTGGCCTACCGCGAAACCATCCGCAAGGAAGTGGCCGACGTCGAAGGCAAGTTCGTTCGCCAGTCGGGCGGCAAGGGCCAGTACGGCCACGTCGTGCTGAAGGTCGAGCCGCAGGAGCCGGGCAAGGGCTTCGAGTTCGTCGACGCCATCAAGGGTGGTGTCGTGCCGCGTGAATTCATTCCCGCGGTCAAGAAGGGCATCGAAGACACGCTGCCGAACGGCGTGCTGGCCGGCTACCCGGTGGTCGACGTGAAGGTCACGCTGACCTTCGGTTCGTACCACGAGGTGGACTCGAACGAAAACGCGTTCAAGATGGCCGCGTCGATGGGCTTCAAGGACGGCTGCCGCAAGGCGTCGCCGGTGATCCTGGAGCCGATGATGGCGGTGGAAGTCGAGACGCCGGAAGACTACGCCGGCGGCGTGATGGGCGACCTGTCCAGCCGCCGCGGCATGGTGCAGGGCATGGACGACATGCCTGGCGGCGGCAAGATCATCAAGGCCGAGGTGCCGCTGTCGGAGATGTTCGGCTACAGCACCACGCTGCGTTCGATGAGCCAGGGCCGTGCGACGTACACGATGGAGTTCAAGCACTACAGCGAAGCTCCGAAGAACGTCGCCGACGCGATCATCACCGCCCGCGGCAACAAGTAAGCAAGCCACCCGGTCTTCGTGCCCCGGTGTCCCGCTGCCAGTGGCGGGGCGATGCACGGAGACCTTAAACGCACACTGGCACTGCTCTTTTTTCGGAGTCGAGAATGGCAAAAGGTAAATTTGAACGCACGAAGCCGCACGTGAACGTGGGGACGATCGGGCACGTGGACCATGGGAAGACGACGCTGACGGCGGCGATCACGACGATCCTGGCGTCGAAGTTCGGTGGC
>JBASTF010001066.1:0-5095 GCA_049274755.1 Rubrivivax sp.
ACGTTGTCGCGCTGCACCTCGGTTACGCTCATCGGCGTCAAAGCGGCGCCTTCCGGCGCCAGGCTCGCCAGTTGGCGCGCCAGCAGCGGTGTCAGGCCGATGGCCTGCAGCCGCTCGAAACGATCAGGATCGATCATCGTTGAGGAAGTCCGGATGGGTGAACCAGCGCACGGCGACAGCAGCGTCGCAGCGTGCGAACGGAACAGGGACAGCGGACTTCCAGCCGCGACCTTCAGGTCGCGCCGGGGCCAGGACGGCCCCGGGAGAGTTTCGGCGTCAGGTCAGACGGCGAAAGCCCGAGCGGGGGCAAGATCATGTGCATCCATGGTGGTCCTCCGTCGGTCGGGTTGAAGAAGCGGCATCGTGCGCCCGCCGCCGGCAAGGCGTCAAGCACTGTTGCCACCGCGGCCTCCACCGAATGCAGCATGTTGTGCGCAGACGACAGACCCCGGTTCATGGGACGGCCCGCGCCGCACTGGCAACACAGCCTGTCATCTGCCGCCCCTACACTTTTTTACCCGAGACCCGAGCTTCGTTGCTGGCAGGCAATTTGCTTTACGGGCGTTTTGCATTTCTTGACACAGGACTCGATCAGATGAACAACCTCAGCTGGATGGCTTTCTCCCGCAGCGCGGTGAGTGCGGCCGTGGCAATCGTCGTGGCCGCGCCGGTGCTTGCACAGAACACCACCTCGGCCGTCGGCGGCCGTGTCGTCGACGCCGAAGGCAAGGGCGTGGCCGGTGCCAACGTCGCCATCCTGCACGTGGATTCGGGTTCGCTGACCAATGCCACCACCGACGGCGAAGGCCGCTACGTGGCGCGCGGCCTGCGTGTCGGCGGGCCCTACACGATCACCATCAGCAAGGGCGGCCAGACCGACAGGCGCGACGGCGTCTTCCTGAATCTGGCCGAGACGCTGAACCACGATTCGACCCTGGGCGCACCGGTGACGACCATCACCATCACCGGCAGCGGCGCGGGCTCGAAGTTCAACTCCTCGTCCATGGGTGCCGGCACCAGCATCGGCAGCCGCGAACTGCAGGCCCAGGCCTCGATCCAGCGCAACCTGCAGGACTACGCCCGCAACGACCCGCGCCTGTCGCAGACCGACAAGGAGCGTGGCGAGATCTCGGCCGCCGGCCAGAACTCGCGCTTCAACAGCATCACGATCGACGGCGTCACCACCAGCGACACCTTCGGCCTGGAGTCGAACAACCTGCCGACGGCCAAGCAGCCGATTTCGATCGACGCCATCCAGTCGGTGCAGGTCAACATCTCCAACTACGACGTCACGCAAAAAGGCTACACCGGCGCCAACATCAACGCCGTCACGAAGTCGGGCACCAACGAGTTCAAGGGCAGCGTCTACTACGTCTACCGCGACGACTCCTGGACCGGCCAGCGCTACGACCGCGCAAGGGACACCTACACGCCAGCGGCACCCTTCAGCGAGAAGACCATCGGCTTCACGCTGGGCGGCCCCATCATCCAGGACAAGCTGTTCTTCTTCGCCAGCTACGAAGACTTCAAGAGCTCCAAGACCAGCCCCGCCTTCAGCCCCATCGGTGGTTCGCAGGCCAACGTCGGCATCACGCAGTCGGCCATCAACAGCCTGCAGACGACGGCGAAGAACGTCTACGGCATCGACCTCGGCGGCGTCGACGTGCCGCAGGGCATGGCGCTGACGGTGAAGGACTCGCTGCTGAAGCTGGACTGGAACATCAGCGACGACCACCGCGCCAGCCTGCGCTACGCCAAGACCGAGCAGAGCGAGCCCTTCTTCTCGAACTTGGGCACCCGTGCGCTGTCGCTGAGCTCGCACTGGTACAACCAGGAAAAGACCATCGAAACCCTGGTCGGCCAGTGGTTCGCCGACTGGTCGCCGACGCTGTCCACCGAGTTCAAGGTCTCGCAGCGCAACTACGACAGCGCGCCGAGGAACAACGCCAACCTGCCGTTGATGATGTTCGACTTCAGCGGCAGCGTGCCCAGCAGCGTCGGCGCCGGTTCGCTCGAACGCACGCTGTACACCGGCACCGAGCGCAGCCGGCACTACAACGAACTGCACACGAAGACGACCGACGTCTACGCCGGCGCCACCTGGACCCTGGGCGGCCACGAACTCAAGTTCGGCGGCGACCTCAGCAAAAACAACATCGTCAACGGCTTCCTGCAGGACGCCTACGGCCAGTACAAGTTCCAGTGCCAGGACGGCTACGCCTACACGACGGTGACGCTGACAGGCGGCAACTGCGCCAACGCGACGACGGCCGAGATCGAAGCTGCCGTCATCGAGAACTTCGCCAAGGGCCGGGCCACGTCCTACCAGGTGCAGCTGCCGCAGACCGGCAAGACGCTGGCCGACGGCATCGCCACCTTCACGCTGGGCAACGTCGGCGCCTTCGTGCAGGACACGATGAAGCTGAGCAAGGACTTCAGCCTGATGGCCGGCCTGCGCATGGACCAGACCCGGTTGCCCGACGCGCCGCAGTACAACGCCAACGCCGCCGCGCCGATGGTGGCCGGCAACGTCAGCACCAACACGCGCCAGAGCGGCGGCTTCGGCTACGACAACACAACCCGCCCCGACGGCGCGACGCTGCTGCAGCCGCGCATCGGCTTCAACTGGAACCTGAGCACACCCGAGCGCCGCATGCAGCTGCGCGGCGGCTTCGGCCTGTTCGAAGGTGCGGCCGCCACCGTGTGGCTGTCCAACGCCTACTCGAACCCGGGTGTGGCCACGGCCTTCTACGGCTGCGGCACCGGCAGCGAACTGATCAGCGGCACCAACCGGCCGGCCTGCGATCCGACCGTCCCGGTGTTCCGCGCCGACCCGAACGGCCAGCTCCGGGTGGGCACAACGCCGGCGGCCAACGTCGACTTCCTCGACCCCAGCCTGCGCCAGCCGTCGATCTGGAAGGCCAACCTGGCTTTCGAGACCGAACTGCCCTGGGGTGGCCTGGTCGCCGGTGCCGAGTGGCTGTACACGAAGACCAAGTCGGGCATCTACTACAAGCACCTGAACCTTGGTGGTGTGACCAGGACCGGGCCCGATGGCCGTGAGTTGTTCTACAACGAGAACGGCTACAAGCCGGACTGCTGGAACACCGCCGGCGTGGCAACGCCGACAGTCACCGGCTGCGGCACACCTGCATCGCCGGGCACCGTCACGTCACGAGCGCTGTCGAACCTGTCGTACGGGCAGGTGCTGCTGGCCACCGGCACCGAAAAGGGCGGCGGCAACACGCTGACGCTGTCGCTGTCGCAACCGGTGCGCAACGGCCTGAGCTGGGGCGCAGCCTACACCCGCAGCGCGGCCAAGGAAGTGAGCCCGCTGACCTCGTCGGTGGCCAACTCCAACTTCAACGCGCGCTCGGTCTTCAACCCGAACGAAGAGGTCGCGGCGAACTCGGCCTACCTGGTGCGTGACCGCGTCAACGCCAACCTGACGTACTCGAACCTGGTCTTCAGCGACAAGTACCGCACGACCTTCGGCGTGTTCTACGAAGGCCGCACCGGCAAGCCCTACAGCTGGACCTTCAACAACGACATGAATGGCGACGGCGTCGCGGGCAACGACCTGATGTACATCCCGAAGGGCCCGGGCTCCGGCGAGGTGGAGTTCGCCGGTCAGGGCGAAGCGGCGTTCTGGAACGTCGTCAACAACTACGAGGAACTCAGCAATTCGCGGGGTGGTGTCGTCAAGCGCAACGGCAGCTACTCGCCCTTCGTCAACAGCTTCGACATGCGCTTCAGCCAGGAGTTCGGCGGCTTCACGGCCAAGCACAAAGCCAGCTTCACGGTGGACATCCTGAACATCGGCAACCTGATCAACCGGCGCTGGGGCCGCACGAACGAAGTCGCCTTCCAGTCGGCCGGCGGCCAGGCGCGCAGCTTCGTGAACTACAAGGGCATCAACGCGGCCGGCCAGTATGTCTACAGCGTCGTCAACGTCGAGGACTATGTGATCCGCCAGGAGAAGTACGAATCGCAGTGGGCCGCCCAGGTCACGCTGCGCTACGAGTTCTGAGCACCGCGCCGGCAACGGCCCGCACAACGGCAGCCTGCGGGCTGCCGTTTTTTTTTGAGCGGCTTGTGTAGGCTCGCGCCATGCTGAACTGCGTGCACGCCGACGAACACCTGCTGGTCTTCGACAAGCCCTCGGGCCTGCTCTCGGTACCGGGCCGCGGGCCCGAGCGGCAGGACTGCCTGTCGGCGCGCGCGCAAACCCTGTGGCCCGATGCGCTGATCGTGCACCGCCTCGACATGGCGACCTCGGGCCTGCTGCTGATGGCCCGTGGCGCGGCGATGCAGCGCCTGCTGAGCGAAGCCTTTGCCAAGCGCCGTGTCGGCAAGCGTTATGTGGCCGTTGTCCAGGGCCAGCTGGCCGCCGACAGTGGCAGCATCGATGCGCCGCTGATCCTGGACTGGCCGAACCGCCCGCGGCAGATCGTCGACAGCGTGCACGGCAAAGCTTCGCTGACCCACTGGCAAGTGCTGGCCCGTGCCGGCGCACAGACACGGCTGGCGCTGGAGCCGGTGACCGGCCGTTCGCACCAGCTGCGTGTGCACCTGGCCAGCATCGGCCACCCCATCCTCGGCGACGAACTCTACGGCGATGCCGGCAGTGCACCGCGGCTGCTGCTGCATGCCTGCACGCTGGTCTTCGTGCACCCGGCCGGTGGCCAGCTGCTGCAGCTGCGCAGCGAGCCGCCGTTCTAGCGGGTCTGGCGCGCGACCAGGGTTGCGCCTGCCTGCAACAGGGGTGCGCGCAGCCGGCGCTCGAAATCGGCCGGCGCCGCCACTTGCAGCACTTCCTTGCCCTGCGCGTCCAGCAGCACGGCCAGGCCGCGTTCGGGATACAGCCAGTGCTCCAGCCGCTCGCCCTGGCGCCAGCGTTCGGCCGGCGGGCCGAAACGTTGCTGCAGCGTCGCTGCATCCAGGTTCACCGCGACGATGAAACTCAGGCCGGCCAGCGGTGTGTCGGCCAGCGCTGCGATGTCGGCGGCACGCAGCCGCCAGCGGCGGGCATCGGCATCCACCTGTTCGCTGCGTGCCGCTGCCTCGCGCAGCTGCAGCACACGCGCTTCGGGCA
>JBASTF010001067.1:0-7550 GCA_049274755.1 Rubrivivax sp.
CGCCGACGCAGCGGCCGACGGCCGCCTGCCGGCCGCGCAGCTGGCACGTTCAGCCGAACGGCTGGCGGCGCTGGCGGCACGTTTCCCATCGCAGCCGGGTGCTGACCCGCAGCGTGCTGCCGACAACAGCCTGATGGACCAGGCCTGGGCCTGCGGACTGACGGCGCTGGGCGGCGCCCGTCCGCCGCTGCGCCACCAGCCGCTGCGTGTGCTGACGCAGGCGAGTGTGCTCAGCGACGGTGTGTCCGAAGCCGGGCTGGCTTCGGAAATGGTGCGCGGCCTGTTCACCGGCTTCAGCGATGTGCGCTTCGACACCGTGCCCTCGCTGGTCGACGGCCCCTGGCCGGCGGCCGAGGGGCGGTTCACGGTGCTGGTCGGCAACCAGCGCCCACGTTACGGCGCGCAGCGGCCGGCGGCCGATCTGCACCTGGTGCTGTGGAACCCCTACCAGGCGCTGGACATCGCCGCGCCCGCGCTGCTGAGCTGGGGTTATGCACCGGGCGCACTGGCCGCGGTGCAGGCCTGGCTGGAAGGCCGCGCCGCGGCGCCGGGCCGTTTGCCGATCACGCTGGAGTGCCGATGACGACAGGTTCGCCGATCCGCTGGGTGCCCAGCCTGTATTTCGTGCAGGGGCTGCAGTTTTTTGTCGTCATGCTGATCGCCGGCCTGATGTTCAAGAACATGGGCGTGGCCAACGACCAGATCGCACGCTGGACCGGCGTGCTCGGCCTGGCCTGGGCCGTGAAGCCGCTGTGGAGCCCCTTTCTCGAACTGGCGCGCAGCAAGAAGTCGGCGGTTGTGCTGCTGCAGTTCTGCGGCGCCGCCGGTCTGGCGCTGATGGCGCTGGCCGTGCAACTGCCGATGTACTTCGCGGCCGGCATCGCCGTGCTCTTCCTGCTGGCCTACGCCGCAGCCACGCACGACATCGTCTGCGACGGCTTGTACATGGCCAGCCTCAGCCCCAAGCTGCAGGCCACCTATGCCGGCTGGCAGGGCGCGTTTTTCAACGCCTCGAAGTTCCTCACGCTGGGCGGGCTGCTGGTGCTGGCCGGTGCGCTGGAGCGCAGCGTCGGCGTGCACAACGCCTGGTCGGTGATCTTCGTGCTGCTGGCTGCGCTGCTCGCCCTGCTGGCTGGCTACAACGCCTGGGCCTTGCCCGACCCCGCGCCGGCCGAGAGCCGGCCGCTGAACGCTGCCGCGGTGTGGCGCACGCTGCGCGACGTCATCGCCGATTTCCTGCGCAAGCCCGGCATCTGGGTGGCCATCGTCTTCATCGTGCTGTTCCGCCTGGCCGAAGGCCAGGTGCAGACCATCGGCCCGCTGTTCCTGATCGAAGCCCGCGACAAGGGCGGGCTGGGCCTCAGCACCGAGCAGGTGGGCGGTGTCTACGGCACCGTCGGCACCGCGGCCTTTCTGGTCGGCAGCATCGCCGGCGGCTACTTCACGGCCTGGCTGGGGCTGAAGCGTGCGATGCCGCTGCTGCTGCTGGCGATGGCGGTGCCGAACGCCACCTTCTACTACCTCAGCGTCGCGTTGCCGGGCGACCTGTGGCACATCGGCGGTGCCATCAGCCTGGAGATGTTCGGCTACGGCTTCGGCTTCGTCGGCATGATCCTGTACCTGATGCAGGCCGTGGCACCGGGCAGCTACCAGACGGCGCACTACGCGCTGGGCACCGGCGTGATGCAGCTGGGCTTCATCCTCTCGAAGACCATCAGCGGCGACATCCAGGTGGCACTGGGCTACGAGCGCTTTTTCCTGTGGACCATGGCCTGCGGCGTGCCGGCCCTGCTGCTGCTGGTGTTCGTGAAGATTCCTGACGCGAGCAAGCAGACATGAAGGCCCCGGGCGCGGCCCTGCTGCTGGCGGCGTGTGCGTCGGCCGCAGCCGCCAACGGGCTGTTCTTCGACGACTTCGGCGAGACGCTGGCGCAGGGCGGCTGGCGCTTGCGCAGTGCAAGCGGCCACCCGGGCGTGCCGGGTGCACAGTGGCGTGCCGATGCGCTGGGCACGGTGGCCGACCCCGAACAGCCAGGCAACCGGCTGCTGCGGCTGCGTGCGCAGTCCGACGGCACCGGCGCCGGCACCGTGCAGGCGCAGATCTGCCATGCCCGCAAGTACCTGCACGGCACCTATGCCGCGCGTGTGCGCTTCGCCGACCAGCCGCTGCAGGGCGCCGACGGCGACCCCATCGTGCAGGCCTTTTATGCCGTCAGCCCGTTGGCCCATGCCTTCGATCCGAACTTCAGCGAGGTCGACTGGGAGTACCTGCCGAACGGCGGCTGGGGCAGCGACAAACAGCGGCTCTACGGCATCTCGTGGCAGACGGTGCGTGTGGAGCCCTGGCAGTCGCACAACGGTGCCCACGAGGAGTTCGGCTCCTTCGACGGCTGGCACGTGCTGCTGATGCAGGTGGAGCCCGAGCAGGTGCGTTTGTTCGTCGACGGCCGCCAGGTCGCGCGCCATGCCGGACGCAACGTGCCGGTGGTGCCGATGTCGATCAACTTCAGCCTCTGGTTCGCACCGGCCGGCTTGTTGCCGCCAGGCGGCGAGCCCCGCGTCTACACGCAGGACGTGGACTGGGTGTTCCATGCCGCGCAGCGCACGCTGGCGCCAGCCGAGGTGGCGGCGCAGGTGGCGGCCTTGCGCCGTGAGGGCCGCAGCCGCGTCGACACCGTGCCCGAGGCGCAGCCGCCACTGGCCTCGGACTGCGACTTCTAGACCTCAGGAGGCGTTCAGCTCGGCGACGAAGTCGTAGGTGTCGCCGCGGTAAAAACTCTGCGAGAGCTCGATGGCGCGGCCGTCGCGCAGAAACCCCAGGCGCTCGACCAGCAGCCCGGCGTCGCCGGCAGCGCCGTCCAGCAGCTTGGCCTGCTCTTCGTCGAGCAGCAGCGCACGCAGGCGCTGCAGTGCACGCACCGGGCGGTTGCCGGCGGCTTCCAGCGCGTCGTACAACGAGGTGTCCACGGCCGCCAGCGATGGCAGGCAACTGGCGACGACGGTGCAGTACTCCAGCGCCATCGGCTGGTCGTCGGCATAACGCAGGCGGTGGAAGCGGTAGACCAGGGTGCCGGGGCTGAGCGCAAGTTTCATCGCCTCTTCCGGCGACACCGTGCCTTCGGTCTTCTTCAGCCACTCGCTGCTGGGCACGCGGCCGCGCGAGCGCATGTCTTCGCTGAACGAGGTGAGCTTGGCGAAGTTCTTCTCGATGCGTGTGCCGACGAAGTTGCCCGAGCCCTGGCGCCGCACCAGCAGGCCTTCTTCGGCCAGGCCGTCGATGGCCTTGCGCACGGTGATGCGGGAAATGCCCAGGTCAGCGGCCAGCTGGCGTTCCGAGGGCAGGGCATCGTCCGGGCCCAGCACCTGGGTCTCGATGGCTTCGCGCAGGGCGCGCTGCAGTTGCTGGTACAGCGGTTGGGCACTGCTGGGGTCCAGCCCACGCAGGAGTTCGGCGAGCGAGGTCATGTCTGAATAGTACCACTAAGGTACCAAGCAAGATACCAATCTCCTCAGCAGAACCGCGGGCACCAGTTTCGGGCATCGCTGGAACCTTTGCGTTTCGCGGCTGTCATTCAGTGAAAGCCCGATGAATCAGGTGTAGCCATTCGGTATCAACTGGTAGTACAGTGGACCGCATTGGTACTGCTGTGGCATGGAGCCAGCAGCCAATCGCCAGATACCACCGCGCCTCCGGCGCCGAATTCCACGAAGCACGAAGAGGGGTCCATGAAGGTTCAACTGACACCGATCGCATCGGCCGCCCTGATGGCGCTGTTCGGCAGCGTCGCCCAGGCCCAGACGGCACCCGCAGCCGAAGGCGCGAAGAAGCCCGAGGTCGAGACCATCAGCATCACCGGCATCCGCGGTTCGCTGGAGAAGTCGCTGCAGAGCAAACGCGACGCCGACACGCGGGTGGAAGTCGTCACGGCCGAGGACATCGGCAAGATGCCGGACAAAAACGTCGCCGACTCGCTGCAGCGCCTGCCCGGTGTGACCATCAGCTCGGCCAGCGCCACCGAAGGCGGCTTCGACGAAAACGACCGCGTCAGCATGCGCGGCACCAACCCCAGCCTGACACAGACGCTGATCAACGGCCATGCCGTCAGCTCGGGCGACTGGTTCGTGCTGAACCAGACCGGCACCGTGGGCCGCAGCGTCAGCTACTCGCTGCTGCCGTCGGAACTGGTGCAGTCGGTGGTGGTGCACAAGAGCGCCGAGGCCAGCCTCGTCGAAGGTGGTGTCGCCGGCGCGGTGAACATCATCACGCGCAAGCCGCTGCAGTTCCGCAACGCGCTGACGGCCGAGCTCTCGCTGGGTGCCGTTTATGCCGACCTGCCGCGCAAGACCGACCCGCAGCTCAGCGGCCTGTTCAACTGGAAGAACGACGCCGGCAACGTCGGCGTGATGGTGCAGGCCTTCTCCGAGAACCGCAGTCTGCGCCGCGACGGCCAGGAGATGCTGGGCTACGAGCAGATCGCCGCCGGCAGCGCCGTGGCCCTGGCCCGCCCCGACCTGGCCGGCGTCTACTACCCGACGCTGATCGGCGCTGCGCTGTTCGAGCAGAAGCGTGAACGCCGCGGCGGCCTGATCGACGTGCAGATCAAGCCGACCAACAATCTGACGCTGGACCTCACCGGCTTTCTGTCGACGATGAAGGCGGCCAACTACAACCGCAACTACATGCTCTGGGCCACCCGGGTGCTGAACCGCGGTGCCGGCCAGAGCCCGGACGCCGGCTACGTGGTGCGCAACAACACGCTGGTGCAGGCCAACTTCAGCCCGGTGTCGGGCACGCAGTACGGTGTCTACGACCAGATCTCGCGCCCCGACGCGAGGTCGGACTCGAAGTTCCTGAACCTGGATGCCAACTGGGCCGTCAACGACAAGCTGACGCTGTCGTCCAAGGTCGGCACCACACGCGGCACCGGCGAGACGCCGACGCAGGACGTGGCCGAGTGGAACACCGGCGTCGGCACCGGCGCCTCGTGGAAGCTGAACGGCATCGGCCGTGCCGCCGACTGGTCGCTGGGAACGGCGAACAACGCCAGCCCGGCCGGTGTGCCGCTGGGCTGGATCTTCGGCGACCAGAACGTGCGTGTGAAGGACAAGGAGAACTGGGGCCAGGTCGACGGTGTCTACGGCCTGGACAGCGGCATCTTCACGACGCTGAAGTTCGGCGCCCGCGCCACCAGCCATTCACGCGGCTCCAGCGGCGTCATCGGCCAGGGCCCGGGCTGCAAGACGGCCTCCGGCCAGACCGTGCCCTTCGACTGGAGCCAGCAGTACTGGTGCCCGGTGGGCACCACCTCGCCGGCCGATCCGGCGAACTTCCCTGTGGGCTACCAGAACTACCCCGGCAACTTCGGCAGCGGCCTGGGCGGCAGCTTCCCGGGCAACGTCTGGTACTACACGCCGGCGCAGCTGGCCGCCTACAACCGCCTGACCAACCGCGCCGCCGACGGTTCGCGCGAAGACTGGCCCAGCGAGTTCGGCCTGAAGGAGAAGACCGGCGCCTTCTATGTGCAGAGCGACGTCGAAGGCAAGGGCTGGAGCGGCAACTTCGGCCTGCGTGTGGTGCAGACCAAGGCAGAGGTGACGAACAACGTCTCCGCCGACGCGACCACGCCCGGCGCGGTGACGGCCTCGGCCTTCGGCCCCTACCTGCCGGTGACGGTGAGCCACAGCTACACCGACCTGCTGCCCAGCCTGAACTTCAAGACCCGTTTCGCGCAGGACCTGATCGGCCGTGTCGCCGTGTCGCGCACGATGACACGCCCCGACTACTCGGCGCTGGCCGGCTCGGTGTCGCTCAGCCCGCCGGCGGCCGTGGGCGGCACCGGCGGCGGCTCGGGCGGCAACCCCGACCTGAAGCCGGTGCGCTCGAACAACCTCGACGCCACGCTGGAGTGGTACTTCGCGCCACGTTCGCTGCTGTCGGCCAGCCTGTACTACATGGATCTGACCAGCTACATCGGTTATGGTCGCGTCACCAAGCAGTACATGACCTACAGCAACGCCAACCCCCAGGGCTTCCTGGCCGACTACGTGCTCACCGTGCCGGTGAACAGCAGCGGCAAGGCCCGTGGCATCGAGTTCGCATACGAACAGCCGCTGGGCAACTTCGGCCTGTCGACGAACTACACCTACACCGATGCCGAGGAAAACGGCGGCGGCCCGCTGGTCGGCGCCTCGCGCCACACCGCCAACCTGGTGGCCTACTACGAAGACGAGCGCTTCAACGTGCGTGCGGCCTACAACTACCGCTCGGCCTTCTACAGCGGGCTGGACCGCAACACGGCCTTCTCGCAGGCGGCGGGCGACAACGTCGCGGCCTCGATCGGCTACCGCTTCAGCGACAAGCTCTCGATCTCGCTGGATGGGCGCAACCTGAACAATCCGAAGCTGCGCTACTACGCGCTGAACGAGGACCAGCCGCGCTCGGTGTACCAGAACGGCCGCCAGTACTTCCTGACGCTGCGGGCCAAGATGTGAAGGCGCTGCGGCGGCTGCTCGGCACTGCGCTGCTGGCGACCACCACGGTCGCCGGCGCTGCCGAGCCGCTGTTCTCGGTGTACCAGGACTTGTCGCTGGCCGGCGCGCCACCGCCGGCCAGCACCTTCGACCTGCACCACTGGTCCTTTGCCACCGGCGACTGCGGCAGTGAAATCTGGGCCGGCGAGCCCGCCCAGGCGCTGGCCGCGGCCCGCCGCAACCAGCAGCGCTACATGCTGGCCACCGGCGGCGCCAAGGGCATCTTCACCTGCGACAGCGATGCCGGCATGGAACGCTTCGTCGCCCGCTTCGATTCGCCGCTGCTGGCCGGCCTGGACTTCGACATCGAAGGCCCGCAGACCGAAGCCCAGATCGACAGCCTGGTGCAGCGTGTGGCGGCACTGGCTGCGAAGCGGCCGCAGCTGCTGCTGTACTTCACGCTGGCCACCCATGCCGGCAGCGACAACAACCGTGCCAGCCTCACCCGCACCGGCGAAACGGTGCTGGCGGCGCTGCAGCGCCACCGGCTGGACCGTGCCATCGTCAACCTGATGGTGATGGACTACGGCCCGGCGAGCGATGCCGTCTGCGTGCTGCGACGCGCCGATGGCCGCTGCGACATGGGCGCCTCGGGTCTGCAGGCGGCGCGCAACGTGGCCGCGAAGTACGGGCTGCCGCTGTCGCGCATCGCGCTGACTGCGATGATCGGCGTCAACGACGTCGTCGAGAACGTCATGACGCTGGCCGATGCCCGCCGCATGGCCGGAGACGCACGGGCCTTCGGCATGGCCGGGCTGGCCTACTGGTCGCTGGACCGCGACAAACCCTGCAAGGCCACCGAAGCGCGGGCCGATTGCCACTCGCTGCCCGAGGGTGCGCCGTTGGGCTTCGCCCACGAATTTGCCGAAGGCCTGGGCCGGCGCTGATATCGTGCGGCGATGCTCGTCGTCGCCGGCTCGCTGAACCTGGATCTCGTTGCCCGCGTGCCGCACATTCCGGCGCCGGGCGAAACGGTGCTGGGCGGCGCCTTGTCGCGCCACCACGGCGGCAAGGGCGGCA
>JBASTF010001068.1:0-2797 GCA_049274755.1 Rubrivivax sp.
GCGCTGGCTGGAGGCCACGCTGCTGGTCATCGAGCGCCAGCGTGATGGCCGGCCGGCGCGGCTGCTGGCCACGCTGTCGGACATCGAGGAACGCCACGAGGCGCAGGAACGCCAGCGCCTGTCGGGCAGCCTGTTCCAGCACCTGCACGAAGGCCTGCTCGTCACCGATGCCGACATGCGTGCGCTCGACGTCAACCCGGCCTACAGCGAGATCCTCGGTGTGCCGCGGCAGGAAGTCATTGCCACCGTGCCTTCGCTGCTGCGGCCCTCGCCGGCCGATCCCATCGCACGCCAGCAGCGTGCCGCGATGTGGGCCGGCCTGCGCGACAACGGCCATTGGCGCGGGGAATTGCTGGAGCGCCGGCGCAACGGCGAGGTCTGCACGCTGCAGGCGACGATCAGCACCGTGCCGGGCCCGACACGCGACCTGCGTTACCACGTGCTCGTCATCAGCGACATCACCGAACAGCGTGTGCAGCGTGAACGCCTGGAGCGGCAGGCGCATTTCGACGAGCTGACACGCCTGCCGAACCGGGTGCAGTTGTCGCTGCTGCTGGCCGACGCGATGCGGGCTGCCGACCGCGACGGCTTCCTGCTTGCCGTCTGCTACCTGGACCTGGACCGCTTCAAGCCCATCAACGACCAGTTCGGCCATGCTGCCGGCGACCGGCTGCTGGTGGAACTCGCCGGCCGGCTGAAGGGTGCGCTGCGCCGCCGCGACACATGGGCCGATGCCGCTGCCCGCCTGGGCGGCGACGAGTTTGTGCTGCTGCTGCGCGCCGGCACCATCGAAGAGGCGCGGCTGGCCGTCGAGCGTGTGCTGCGCGTGGTGTCGCAGCCCTATGTCATCGACCCGGCCAGCGAACCGGTGCAGATCACCGCCAGCATGGGCGCCACGGTCTACCCCATCGACCGCAGCGATGCCGACACGCTGCTGCGCCATGCCGACCACGCGATGTACGGCGCCAAGCAGAGCGGGCGCAACGGCTACCTGTTCTTCGACCCCGAACACAGGCGCCGCACCGAAGAACGTGTGATGGCCATCGGCCGTGTGCAGGAGGCGCTGGACCAGGGCGAGTTCGTGCTCTTCTACCAGCCCAAGGTCGACATGAAGAGCGGCCAGGTGCTGGGCTTCGAGGCCTTGCTGCGCTGGGAACACCCGCAACAGGGGCTGATCGCGCCGCAGCAGTTCCTGCCGCTGATCGAAAACACGGGGCTCTCGGCACGGGTCGGCGACTGGGTGTTTGCACGTGCGCTGGAGCATTTGTCGCAATGGCGGCGCAACGGGCTGGACATCTCGGTCAGCGTCAACGTCTCGGCGCGCCACCTGCAGGAGCCCGACTTCGCGCTGCGCCTGTCGGAGCTGCTGGCGCGCCACGACGAACCGCTGGCCGCGCACCTGGAACTCGAGATGCTGGAAACGGCAGCGCACAACGACATCGATGCCGCGTCGGCACTGATGGCGCGCTGCCGCGCCATCGGCGTGCGCATCGCACTCGACGACTTCGGCACCGGGTATTCGACGCTGACCTACCTGAAACGCCTGCCGGTGGACGTGCTGAAGATCGACCGCAGCTTCATCCACCACATGCTCGACGACGCGCAGGACCGCGCCATCGTCGAAGGTGTCATCGGCCTGGCGCGCACCTTCGGCTGCACCGTGGTCGCCGAAGGTGTGGAGTCGCCGGCGCAGGCGCGCACGCTGCTGGACCTGGGCTGCGACATCGGCCAGGGCACGGGCATTGCCGCGCCGATGCCGGCCAACCAGGTGTCGGCCTGGGTGCGCGACTACAAGGGCATGTTTGCGCTGGCACCGGCGGCACCGCCGTCGCAGGCGCAGCAGTCGGCGGGCTAGACTCTTCGGGTGATCCCGCCCGGCTTCATCCAGGACCTGCTTGCCCGCACCGACATCGCCGACGTCGTCGGCCAGCATGTCGAACTCAAACGCGGCGGCGCCAACCTGATGGGGCTGTGCCCCTTCCACGGCGAAAAGTCGCCGAGCTTCTCGGTCAGCCCGTCCAAGCAGTTCTATTACTGCTTCGGCTGCGGCGCCTCGGGCGACGCACTGCGTTTTCTCACCGAGCACCTGGGCTTGTCCTTCATCGAAGCCGTGCGCGACCTGGCCGGGCGTGTCGGCCTGCAGGTGCCGGAAGAACAGGTCAGCGCCGAAGAGCAGGTGCGCCGCGACAAGCTGCGTGAACGGCGTCTGTCGATGGGCGACCTGCTGGCCAAGACCGCCGACTTCTACCGTGCCCAGTTGCGCGCCAGCCCCAAGGCCATCGACTACTGCAAGCGCCGTGGCCTCACCGGCCAGATCGCGGCGCGTTTCGGCCTGGGTTTTGCGCCACCGGGCTGGCGCACGCTGGCCGGCGTGTTCCCGCGCTACGACGACCCGCTGCTCGAAGAGGCAGGCCTGGTCCGGCAAAAGGATGACAGCGAAGGTGCTGAAGCCGGTCGCTACGACTGGTTCCGCGACCGCGTGATGTTCCCCATCCGCGCCGTCAGCGGCGAAGTCATCGGCTTCGGTGGGCGTGTGCTCGACGACAGCAAGCCCAAGTACATCAACTCGCCGGAAACGCCGCTGTTCAGCAAGGGGCGCGAGCTCTATGGCCTGTTCGAGGCGCGCTCGGCGCTGCGCGAGAAGGGCTACGTCCTGGTCGTCGAAGGCTACATGGACGTCGTCGCGCTGGCGCAATGGGGTTTTGCCAATGCGGTCGCCACGCTGGGCACGGCCTGCACGGCCGAGCACGTGCAGAAGCTGTTCCGCTTCACCGACAGCGTGGTCTTTGCCTTCGAT
>JBASTF010001069.1:0-1676 GCA_049274755.1 Rubrivivax sp.
GCCCGAGCCCGGTGCCGCCGAATTTCCGGGTGATGGAACTGTCGGCCTGGGAGAAGGCGCGGAAGAGATTGGCCATCTGCTGGTCCGACATGCCGATCCCGGTGTCCTGGATGCGGAATTCCATTTCGCAACGGCCGTCCGTCGCCCGTTCGGCATTGATAAAAATCGTGATTGAACCGTCGGCGGTGAATTTGATGGCGTTGCTGACCAGATTGATCAGGATCTGGGCCAGGCGCAGTGCGTCGCCGCGCAGAGCTTGCGGTACATGCGGGGCGACGACGTATTCGAGAACCAGACCTTTTTCCTGAACCCGGGTGCGGACCAGATTCGATAGATTGTCGAGGACATCGTCGAGGTGGAAGGAGGTTTCTTCGAGACGCATCTTACCGGCGTCGATTTTCGAAAAATCCAGAATGTCATTGACGATGGCCAGCAATAACTTGCCGGCGCCCTCGATCCGACTGGCGTATTCCATGTCGCGCTGGCCCAGATTGCTCTGCATCAGCAGATAGGCGAGGCCGATCACGGCGTTCAGCGGGGTACGGATTTCATGGCTCATGTTGGCCAGGAATTCCGCTCGGGCACGCGACAGGGCCTCGGCCTCCTGACGTGCTGCCTCGCGTAATTTTGATAGTGTGCGCTCACGTTCGCTTTCAAACGCCAGCCGGTTACGCAGGGATTCAAGGCCCTGGATGACCTGGGCCATTTCATCGTTGCCGCGTACGTCGAGGGGCGTGTCGAACTTTCCGGCCGACATTGCATGAAATGTCGGCAATACCTGGCTGTTGAGCGGCTTGAGAATCAGCTTGCGGAGCAGTAGCAGGATGATGACGAAGATTGCCGCGGTCATCGCCAGGCCTCCGGCGATGACCAGCCAGACGATGCGTTGCGACAAGGCCGTGAATTCATCGATCGACGAGCCGCCGGCGATTACCCAATTGGGATTCTTCAGGGTTTCGAAGATGACCAGCTTTTCACGTGTCGAGGTTTCTCCGGCCTCCTCGTTTTTCCAGGCATAGGTGATTTCACCCTGTGTTTTTTTTCCCATTTCCCCAATCAGGTTGCCTCCGGCATGGGGGATGTCGGACAGAATCTGGCCTTCCTTGTAGGGGTGGAGGATCAAGGTGCCGAAGTTCGGTCCCGGCGTCGCGTCGGCAATGTAGTAATACCCCGTCTCGCCGACTTTCATCGAGCGTATCTGGGTTTTCAGGGTTTCCAGTTGATCCGCCATGTCGATGCCGATGACGCTGGCGCCGATTACCGATCCCGCTGCATCGAAAATTGGGTTGTAGCTGGTCAGGTATTGGCGGCCAAAGACGCGCGCCGGGCCGATGTAGGCTTTGCCCGAGAGCAGGAGAGGGGTGGCTGGATGATCGGTTGCCAGAAAAGTGCCGGCGGCTGACCCTCCACGTTCGTCGGTTGCCGTCGTCATCCGGCGCTGAAAACCTTCCGGGGTTAGCACGAAGATGGTCGCCACGCCGCGCAGGTCGCGCAAGAAAATATCGATCGGATTGTCGCGGGACAAGGCGCCCTGCCTGGTCAGGGCATCAAGTGCGCTCTGTGAGGTCTTTTTCTGGCCGCCGAGCGCATCGTACACGCGCTCGGACAAGGTTTTCGAATACTCGACAACTTCGATGTTGGCACTTTCGACGCGGGCTGCGACCGCAGCCCGTAGC
>JBASTF010001070.1:0-6784 GCA_049274755.1 Rubrivivax sp.
GCGCTGCCCGGCGTCGCCAGCCGGCCGCCGCGGCAGGGCCAGTTCGTCAGCGTGGGCAGCGCGGTGATGGCCCTGGTGGTCAGCGCCACGCCCTGGGTCGAGGCCAACTTCAGCGAGACCGACCTCAGCCACTTGCGCGCCGGGCAGCCGGCCGAGATCCACATCGACACCTACCCCGGCCTGGTCTGGCACGGCACGGTGGACAGCCTAAGCCCGGCCACCGGGGCCGAGTTCTCGCTGATCCCGGCACAGAACGCCACCGGCAACTGGGTCAAGGTGGTGCAACGCGTGCCGGTGCGCATCCGGCTCGACAGCGCCGCGGAGCAACCGCCGCTGCGCGCCGGTCTGAGCGCCGTGGTCACGGTCCGTACCGGGCAGCGCCGGCAGTTGCTCGGCTTGGCCTGGCCGCGTCAGTGAACCCTGCGGCCGTGGGCCCCCTGGCGTGAGCACCGCCGGCAACCCGCCCGTCGCCCATCCCGGCCTGGTCACGGTCTCGGTGATGCTGGCCACCATCATGCAGGCGGTGGACACGACCATCGCCAATGTCGCGCTGCCGCACATGCAGAGCGCGATGGGTGCGACGCAGGACCAGATTTCCTGGGTGCTCACGTCCTACATCGTGGCGGCGGCGATCTTCATGCTGCTGACCGGTTTCCTGTCCGCGCGGCTGGGGCGCAAACGCCTGTTCATGTGGTCGGTGGTTGGCTTCACCATCGCGTCGATGTTGTGCGGAGCGGCGCAGAGCCTGACGCAGCTGGTGGCCTTCCGCCTGCTGCAGGGTGTGTTCGGCGCCTGCCTGGTGCCGCTGTCGCAGGCGGTGCTGCTGGACAGCCACCCGCGCGAGCGCCACGCCTCGGCGATGGCCCTGTGGGGCGTAGGGGTGATGGTCGGGCCCATCCTCGGCCCGACGCTCGGCGGCTGGCTGACCGACCACCTGAGCTGGCGCTGGGTGTTCTACATCAACCTGCCGGTAGGCATCCTGGCCTGGCTGGGACTGGCCGCCTTCGTCCAGGAGACGCCGCTGGACCGCGGGCGGCGCTTCGATGGCCTGGGCTGCGGGCTGCTGGTGCTGGCCATCGGCGCCTTCCAGATGATGCTGGACCGCGGCGAGTCGCAGGGCTGGTTCGACAGTGCCGAGATCGTCGTCGAGGCACTCCTGGCTGCGCTGGCGCTGTACCTGTTCGTGGTTCACATGTTCACCCACGATCGCCCGTTCATCGAGCCGCGCCTGTTCACCGACCGCAACTACAGCGTCGGCCTGTTGCTGATGTTCTTCATGGGCGCGATCCTGTTCAGCACCATGGCCCTGTTGCCGCCCTTCCTGCATGGCCTGCTGGGCTACCCGGTGATCGACGTCGGCACGCTGCTCGTGCCACGCGGCGTGGGCACGATGGCGGCGATGTTCGCCGTCGGCCGTATCGGCCCGCGCATCGATCTGCGCTGGCAGATCCTGCTCGGCATGGTGCTGACCGCACTGGCCATGCACGAGATGACGCGGTTCAGCCTCGACACCAGCGCCTGGGACATCACCCGCACCGGCATCGTCCAGGGACTGGGCCTGGGCTTCGTCTTCGTGCCGTTGTCGACGGTGGCCTTCTCGACCCTGGCGCCGCGCTTTCGCAACGAGGGCGCGGCGCTGTTCAGCCTGATACGCAACATCGGCGCCAGCATCGGCATCTCGGCCATGGTGGCGCTGCTGGCGCAATACAACCAGGCCGGGCACGCGGCGCTGGCCGAGTTCATCCAGCCTTTCAGCCTGGCACTGCGTCAGGCGGTGGAGGCCGGGGCGCACGATCTGTCCAGTGCCGCCGGCCTGCAGAGGCTCGACGCCGAGGTCGGACGCCAGGCGGCGATGCTGGCCTACCTGCAGGACTTCCGGCTCATGATGTGGGTGGCGCTGCTGGGCATCCCGTGGATCGCGCTGCTGCGCAAGCCGGCCTCGGTGGTGTCCGCCTCGGCGTCTCCGGCGCTGCCGGATTGAGGGAACAGCAGACAACTCGCCAGTGCGGCACCGATTCGCCGCGGCCACTTCGGGTCGTTGCCCCGGCCGAGCAACATCGTCATGGCAGCAACCGGCCGGGATCACGAAAGGCCGTCTCCCTCGCGCTCGAGCGCGCGCTCTTGTCCCTCGCGTTCCCTCGCTTGACGCTCGAATCAACCGTCACTAGGATGTAGTCATGCGGAACACATGTTCCGATATAAGAACTACGTAGGAGACACATCACCGTGCAGTCATCGTTGGCGCCGGTAACGTTTGCCACGCCATTGCGCAGCGATGCGGCGCCCATGGCGCTGGAGCGGGTGCTGCGGACGCTGCGATTGCTCGCCGATGAGCCGGATGGGCTGACGCTGTCGCAGCTGATGGCGCAGATCGAGGCGCCCAAGACCAGCGTGCATTCGCTGCTGCAAGGCCTGGCTGCAGCAGCTTACGTGCAGCGACACGATTCACTCTACCGGCTCGGCCCGGAATCCTTCGTACTTGGCGCGGCGCTCGTTGCGGCCCGCTCGCTGACGATTGTGGCCACCCCGTATCTGCGCGAAGCCCGCGCGCAGTCCGGCGAGACGGTACTGCTCGCGGTCATCGACCGGATCTCGGGCAGGTTGACGTACACCCAGATCCTGGAGAGCCACAAGCCGGTGCGCTATGCGGTGCCGGTGGGCACCACGCGCCCGCTCTTCGCGACGTCGGCGGGCCGCGTGCTGCTCGCATTTCAGGATGAGGGATGGCGACGCGAGTACCTGAAGACGGCCGACCTCCGGGCGATGACCGACAAGACGGTGACCGACCGTCGCCAGCTGGCCAAGATCATCGAACGGATACGCACGATCGGCCATGGCGAGACCATCGGCGAGGTGACGCCGGACGTGGCCGGTTTTGCTGCGCCCATCTTCGAACCCAACGGTCAGGTGAACGCCGCCGTCATCATCGCCGCCCCCGTCGAACGGGGGCGCGCCATGGCGGAGCGGATGACCGGCATCGTGATCCAGATCGCCGCGCAGCTGTCGCAAGCCCTCGGTTACCGCGCAGAGCGTCTTCCCACCCCCCAGCCATTGAACGGAAAGCGATGAGCAACGAACTGCTGTACGAGGTCAGCGACGGCATCGCCGTCATCACCATCAACCGCCCGGAGCGCAAGAACGCGCTCAACCGCGCCGTGCGTCAGGCCTTCTTCGAGGTCTGGCCGCGCTTCGAGGCGGACGAGTCGGCGCAGATTGCCATCCTCACCGGCGCGGGGGACACGTTCTGCGCCGGCATGGACCTGGTCGAGGCCGCCGACACGGTGCTGCGCATCCCGCCCAAGAACTTCATGCCCGTGCTTGGCGACAACATCGAGGTCAGCAAGCCGGTGATCGCCGCCGTGCAGGGATATGCCTACGCCGGTGGCTGGCTCCTGGCGCAGATGTGCGACCTGTGCGTGGCCGACGAGACGGCCAAGTTCGCCATCACCGAGGGCCGGGTCGGCCGCGGCATGCCATGGGCATCGCCGGTGATCCACATGCTGCCGCAGCGCATCCTCATGGAAGTGGCCATGACCTGTGACCCGCTGAGCGCGCAGCGCGCCTACGACCTGGGCTACGTCAACCGCGTCGTGCCCAAGGGCGAGGCGCTGCAAGGCGCCAAGGAACTGGCCGCACGCATCCTGGTCAATGCGCCGCTCACCGTGCGCGGCGCCAAGGAGATGGTGCGCATGGCCACCGAAATGGGCCGGACGGCAGCGCTGCGCGCATCGTATCGCGCCTTCGACGCCGTCTACCTCAGCGAGGACGCGATCGAAGGGCCGCGTTCGTTCCGCGAAAAGCGCAAACCGCGATGGAAGGGGCAATGACATGAGCATCCGCTTTGCAACCGCAGCGGCAAGCGCATCTGCAGGCTCGGTTCTGATGGCAGTCGCCAAACCGTCGCTGCGGGATCCGAGCTTCACCCGCGCCCTGGCAGCGCAAAACGCGGCATGGACCTTCGACGGCGTGCCCACCGACGCGCGCACGCTCGTTCGCCATTGTCTGCTGGACTGGATTGCGGTCACTTTGGCCGGGGCGCAGGAACCGGTGACGCACATGCTGGCGGAGGAAGCGCGCGAGCAAGGCAGCTTCCCCCAGGCCACGGTCGTCGGCCACGGCTTCGCCGCCAGCAGTCGCCAGGCCGCGCTGATCAACGGAGCCGCCTCGCACGCGCTCGATTTCGACGACGTCAACATGTCGTTCACGGGCCATCCCAGTGTGGTGCTGGTGCCGGCCTTGCTGGCACTGGCCGAAGCGCGCGGCGACAGCGGTGCGGCGTTCATGACGGCGTTCGTCGCCGGCTACGAGACGCTGTGCCGAATTGGTGCGGCCGTGTCGCCCGGGCACTACGCGCTGGGCTTCCACAGCACCGGCACCATCGGCACCTTCGGCGCCGCCGCCGCCTGCGCCCGCCTGCTGCAGCTCGATGCCGACGACACCGCCGATGCCCTGGGCATCGCGGCCACCCAGGCTGCGGGACTGAAGGCGATGTTCGGCACCATGTGCAAGCCTCTGCACGCCGGCAAGGCCAGCGCCGACGGCATGATGGCTGCGCAGCTTGCAGCACGCGGCTTCACCTGCCGCAGCGACGCGATCGAGGCCGTGCAGGGCTTCGCCGCTACGCATGGCCCCGATTTCGACCCCGCCGCCGGACTGCGGGATCCCGCCCGCGGGCTGTACCTGCGCGACAACCTGTTCAAGTACCACGCGGCCTGCTACGGCACGCACGCGGCCATCGAGGCGGCGCGCTACCTTCGCGAGAGACATGGCCTCGACGAAAGCCAGGTTCGGCGAGCCACTGTGCACGCTGCGGCCAGCAGCGAGGGTGTGTGCAACATCCCCTTGCCGCGCACCGGTCTGGAAGCCAAGTTCAGTCTGCGTCATGTCGTGGCCATGGCCATCGCCGGCATCGACACGGCCGACATGGCCAGCTACAGCGACGATTCCACCAACGAACCAGCGCTGACCGAACTGCGTGATCGGGTGCATGTGGAACTGTTCCGCGAGTGCAACGCCTTGACGCAGGCCGAGGTGATCATTGAAACCGTCGACGGCACCATCCTGCATCGGCGCCACGACTGCGGCGTCCCGGCGATGGACCTGGACGCGCAGGAGGCGAGGCTGCAGAACAAGTTTCGCGCCATCGCGCGCCCCTTGCTCGACGAACAGTCGAGCGACGAGGTGCTGGACTTGATCGATCGCCTCGAGGACCTTCCAGATCTGTCGCCGCTGGCGGGCCTGCTGGCATGCCAGCCGGTGCGCGTCCCGCGTCACTGACGTCAGCCAGGACGATGACCCCATGAACTTCCTTTCCGAAGAGCAGCAGGCCTGGAAGGACTCGGCCCGCCGCTGGGTGGATCGCGACATCGGCCGCGAGTACATCCGCAAGTGCGACATGGACAGGGCCTTCCCTTTCGAAGCCTACGAGAAGGCCGCCAAACTCGGTTTCCACAGCCTGCTCGTGCCCGAAAGCGACGGTGGCGATGGTGGCGACGTGTTCTCCTATGCGCTGCTGTGCGAGGCGCTGTCCTGCTACGGCGTGGACTTCTCGGTGGCCATTGCCGGCGGCATCTTCACCGCGATGAACCTGTCGCTGCATGGCACCGAAGACCAGAAGCAGCGCTTCCTCAAGCCATTCATGCGCGGCGAGATCCGCTTCCCGATCTCCATGTCCGAACCCAACGCCGGGTCGGACGTGGCGAACGTGCAGACCCGCGCCGAGCGCGTCGGCGACGATTACGTCGTCAACGGCCAGAAGCTGTGGTGCAGCGGCGCCGGCAACCGCGGCGCCGTCATCCTGATGCTGGTGCGCACCGCCAACACCCCGGATAAGCGTGATGGCCTGTCGGTGCTGATCGTGCCCAACGACCTGCCGGGCCTGACCATCCGCCCATTGCAGACGCTGGCCCGCCGCTCCGTCGTGACCACGGAGATCTTCCTCGACAACGTGCATGTGCCGGCAGCCAACATGCTGGGCGCGCCCGGCGAGGGCTTCAAGATCATCGCCGGCGAACATCTGGCGCTGGAGCGCATTGCGGTTGCGGCCAGCTATGTCGGCAATGCGCAGGGCGCCGTCGACGACGCCCTGGCCTACGCACAGCAGCGGGTGCAGTTCGGCAAGCCGATCTACGAGTTTCAGGTCATCCGCCACATGCTGGCCGATATGCAGACGCAAACCGACGCAGCCCGGCTGATCACTTACCGCGCCGCCGACCTCGCCGCGCGTGGCCTGCCCTGCCGCAAGGAAGTGGCGATGGCCAAACTGTTCGCGTCCGAGACCCTGCAGACCGTGACCCGCCAGGGCATGCAGATCCTGGGTGGCTACGGCATGACGCCCGAGGGCGACATGGAGCGTTACTTCCGCGAGGGCATGCAATCCACGGTGGGTGGCGGCACGTCGCAGATCCAGCGCACGATCATCGCGCAAGAGATGCGGGTCTGAGGTGAGCGGCCCGACGAGCAGCGAGCCGGCCGTGGCGGCCGTCGCCGCCACCCTGGTGCTGGTGCGCGATGGCCCGCAGGGGCTCGAGACGCTGATGGTGGTTCGGCACCACGAGATCGACTTCGCCCGCGGCGCTGCGGTGTTCCCCGGGGGCAAGATATCGGCCTCCGACAGCGACCCGCGAATCGCCGCACGCGTCGGTGGCGGCCAGCTGTCGGACGAACAGCAGTTCACGCTGCGGGTGGCCGCCGTCCGCGAGACCTTCGAGGAAAGCGGCCTGCTGCTGGCCCGCCACGGCGGCGCCATGATCGACGGCACGCAGCGCGCCGCCCTGCACCAGCG
>JBASTF010001071.1:0-1828 GCA_049274755.1 Rubrivivax sp.
GCCGCGAGCCCTGGGCGCTGCCGCTGAAGATCGGCACGCACACGGTGTTCGGCGCACTGGCGCTGCGCGCCGTGGCGTCATTGAAAGGCCAGCGCCGGCGCGGCCAGCGTTTTGCGCTGGAGCAGCAGCTGATCGAACGCTGGCTGGCGGCCGTCGAAGCCGGGGCCCGCAGCGACGCTGCGCTGGGCCTGGAACTGGCGCGCTGCGGCCGGCTCGTCAAGGGTTACGGCAGCACCAACGAACGCGGCAAGGACAACCTGCTGCACATCGTCGACCACCTGCACGATGCAGCCTCGGTGCGCGCTGCACGCAGCGCCGCGCTGGCCGACGACGCCGGCCGGGCGCTGGACAGCACGCTGGTGGCCCATGGCGCACCGGCACGTGCACCGCGTGAACAAGCGATTCGCTGGTACAAGCGAAAACCGGCTTAGCAGCCGGGAACAAGCCGGCCAGAAGAGCCTGGCCCCGAGGGCAACACACAACCGACGAGGAGACAGACGATGAAGGTTTCGATGTTGTGGCGCGCCACCGCCGTGGCAGCGCTGGCGCTGGCGAGTTTTGCTGCTGCGGCCCAGCAGGCGGCCGAGGAGCCGTTCTGGGCCAAGGGCCGGCCGAAGTCCGACACGGCGATGAAGATGGCGCCGGTGCCGGCTTTCCCCATTCCCACCGAAGCCGACAAGCTGCCGCTGCAGCAGATCAAGCTGCCGCCGGGCTTCAAGGCCGAGGTCTGGGCCAGCGGCATTCTCGATGCACGCGGCCTGCGCCTGGGCGACAAGGGCACGGTCTTCGTCAGCTCGCTGTTTGTCGCCGGCAAGCTCTACGCCGTGGTCGACCAGGGCGGCGGCAAGCGCGAGGTCAAGACGCTGGCCGAGAAGCTGTTCCTGCCCAACGGCATCGAGTTCCACAAGGGCAGCCTCTACGTGGCCACGCCCAAGGACATCACACGCTACGACAACATCGAGGCCAACCTCGACAAGCTGCCGGCGCCGGTGATGGTCTACGACAAGCTGCCTGGCGAAGTGCCGCACGGCTGGAAGTTCATCAAGGTCGGGCCCGACGGCAAGCTCTACGTGCCGGTGGGTGCACCCTGCAACATCTGCGAGCCCGACGATCGCTTCACGAAGATCTTCCGCATGAACCTGGACGGCAGCGGCGTCGAGGTGGTGGCGCACGGCATGCGCAACACGGTGGGCTTCGACTTCGACCCCAGGACCGGCCAGCTCTGGTTCACCGACAACCAGCGCGACTGGCTCAGCGAAGACCTGCCGCAGGACGAGCTGAACCACCTGGCCAAGAGCGGCGAACACTTCGGCTACCCGTATTGCCACGCCGGCGACTTTGCCGACCCCGAATACGGCTGGGGCAAGAGCTGCAAGGACTACAAGGCACCGGCAGCCAAGCTGGGTGCACATTCGGCGCCGCTGGGCATGCGCTTCTACACCGGCAAGATGTTCCCGGCCAAGTACCAGGGCGCGATCTTCATCGCCCGCCACGGCCCCTGGAACCGCACGCAGAAGTACGCGGCCGACATCGTGGTTGCCTATCCGGACGGCAAGGGCGGTGCCCGCATCGAACCCTTCCTGACCGGCCTGGTGCAGAACAACGAGTACCTGGGCCGCCCGGTCGACGTGCTGGTGATGAAGGACGGTTCGCTGCTCGTCAGCGACGACCACAACGGCGCGATCTACCGCATCAGCTACAGCGGCAAGTGAGGCTGCAGACGCTGTTGCTGGCGGTGGTGGCCGCGGCCATGCCCGGCGGGGCCGCCATCGCCCAGACTGCGCCGCCCTACGCCGAGCGCTACGTCAGCACCTGCGCCGCCTGCCAC
>JBASTF010001072.1:0-2885 GCA_049274755.1 Rubrivivax sp.
GCCAGCAGCAGCGCCGGCAGCATGCGCGGCGTGTAGCGCGCAGCGAGGTTGGCAACCCAGGGCGAAATCGGCGCCCGCTGCTGATCCAGCGGCAGCCTGGGCGCCACCTTGGGGTTCAGCAGCGCCCAGCCGATGACGTAGACCAGGTACAGGAAGGCCAGGAAAAAGCCCGGGAACATCGCCGCCGCATACAGCTTGACGACCGACTGCCCGGCCACCGCCGCGTAGACGATGATCATCACCGACGGCGGAATCAGGATGCCCAGCGTGCCGCCGGCGGTGATGACACCCGAGGCCAGGCGTGTGTCGTAGCCGGCGTTCAGCATCGGCCGCATCGCGATGACACCCATCAGCACGACCACCGCGCCGACCAGGCCGCTGGCAATGCCCCAGAAGGTGCAGATCACCAGGGTCGTCAGCGCCAGCGAACCCGGCAGGCGGCGGAACGCCAGCTGCACGCTGTGGAACATCTTGTCCACCAGCGCACCGCGTTCCATGATGTAGCCCATCAGCACGAACAGCGGAATCGACAGCAGCGTGTCGTTGTTCATCGCGCCGAAGGCACGCTGCACCATCAGGTCGAAGACCCGGTTGTCGAACCAGGGCTGGCCGGGGTCGTAGAACGCGACGAAACCGAACAGCATGCCCAGGCCCATCAGCGTGAACGCTGTCGGGAAGCCGAGCATGATGACAACGACGATGAGGCTCAGCATCGTCAGGCCGAGGGCGGCGTTGCTGATCATCGTCAGGCGGCTCCGGTGCTGCGCTGGCGCGCGTCTTCGTCGATGTGTTTGGCGCGCTCCATCGCTTCGCGCCGCGCCTCGTCGTCGACATGTTCGCTGGCCGCGAGCTGCTGTTCGACGACGTCGATCTCCTGTGCGTCCTTCAGCCGTTCGCTCCAGACGCCGGTGCGCAGGCACAGCACGCAGCGCAGCATTTCCGACAGGCCCTGCATCAGCACCATCGCGCCGGCCAGCGGGATCATGAACTTGAAGGGGTAGACCGGCAGCGGCGTGGCGTTGAAGGTGGTCTCCTTGATCGCCAGCGACTCACCGAAGTAGGTCCAGCCGCTCCAGGTGAGCGCGGCGATGCCGGGCAGGAAAAACAGCAGATACAGCACCAGGTCCAGCGCCGCCTGCGTGCGCGGCTTGAAGCGGCCGTAGAGGAAGTCGCCGCGCACATGGCCGTCGTGTGCCAGCGCGTAGGCGCCGCCCATCATGAACAGCGTGCCGTACAGCATGTTGCTGGCGTCGAAGACCCAGGCGGTCGGCATGTTCAGCGCATAACGCTTGAACACCTCGACGACGACCAGCAGCATCAGCGCGACGATCAGCCAGGCGAAAGCCTTGCCGACCCAGGTGCTGATGCTTTCGGCGGTGTGAAGAACGGATTGCACGCGCATGTGTCGTTCCGGACCGGGCACAAAACAAAGGCCGGCCCGCGGTGTCTGCCCGCGGGCCGGCCCGGCTTCATCGCAACAGGCCTACCTTCTGCCGAAGTAATGGTTGTAGGCCATCTTGAAGTCGACCAGGTAGTCGTTCTGCCAGGCGCCGGCGCGCTGGGCGAAGGCCTTCTGCGAGTCGAGCACCTTCTTGAACAAGGGGTTCTCGGCGCTCTTCTTTGCGCAGATCTTGTCCCAGGCTTCGAGCTGGTTGCGCAGGATGGCGTCGGGGGTCTTGAAGAAGTTGACACCGGCCTTCTTCAGCTCGGCATAGTCCTTGGAGTTGCGGTCCACGGCCTTCCAGCTCATGTCGGCGCTGGCGGCTTCGACCGCGTAGTCGACGATCTTCTTCAGGTCCGGCGCCAGCGCGTTGTACTTGGCGCGGTTGAACAGGATCTCGAACTGCTCGGTGCTCTGGTGGAAGCTCTGCAGCATGCAGTTCTTGGCCACGTCCGGGAAACCCAGAACACGGTCGGAACTGGCGTTGTTGAACTCGGCGGCGTCGATCAGGCCGCGGTCCAGCGCAGCGACGATTTCGCCGCCGGGCAGCGGGTTCACGGCCGCGCCCTGCTCGGTGTACATGTCCACTGCCAGGCCCACGGTGCGGAACTTGACACCCTTCATCTGGTCGAGGTTGGCCACCGGGCGCTTGAACCAGCCGTAGGGCTGGGTCGGCATCGGGCCGTACAGGAAGGACACCACGTCCATGTTCGTGGCCTTGTAGATCTCCTGCAGCAGCTTCTCGCCGTCGCCGTGGTAGTGCCAGGACAGCAGCATGTTCGGGTCCATGCCGAAACCCGGACCCGAACCCCAGAGCGCCAGCGCCGAGTTCTTGCCGTAGTGGTAGGCCACGACGCCGTGGCCGCCGTCCAGCGTGCCCTTGTTCACCGCGTCCAGCAGCTGGAAGGCCGGCACCACGGCACCGGCCGGCAGCACCTCGATCTTCAGCCGGCTGCCGGCCATGTCGTTGACCTTCTTGGCGAAGTCGTTGGCGTACTCGTGGAAGATGTCCTTGGCTGGCCAGGTGCTCTGGAAGCGGAACGCGGTGGTCTGGGCGCTGGACACCGCCGGCACGGCCAGCGCGCCGGCACCGGCTGCGCCTGCGGCGGCGGACTTCAAGAAGCGGCGGCGGCGCGGCGCCGGGGTGGTGGCTTCGGTCATCACGGTCTCCTGGGTGTGTGGTGCGGCGCCCTCTGTCGTGGCGCTGGTCACATCAACTATTCAATCCGACCTGCGGGGCTGCAAGTCGGTGTAACCCCCGGCCCATGACGGCCCAATTCAGCGCCGCCGCGCCTCCACCTGCACCAGCAGCTTCACGCGGTTGGCCACCAGCGGCAGCCCGAAGTCCATGCCGAAGTCGCTGCGCAGCAGCTCGGCCTCGAAGTCGCCGCCGCAGACCTCGCCACCGCTGCCGTCGTTGCGGCACGCGAAGGCCGTGCCGCGC
>JBASTF010001073.1:0-2610 GCA_049274755.1 Rubrivivax sp.
CCGCGGGTGCAGCGGCGGCAGCACCCCGCATCGGCAAGGCCCAGCCCTCGGCGTTGCCGCCAACGGCACGGCGCAGGCCCTGCAGCCAGCGGGCCATGCGCTGGCTCAGCGGCAGGTCGGGCGGGAATTCGGGGGCAGACACGGGCAGCGAACTCGGCGAAGCGAAAGGGACGGGAAGAAGCGCGCAACAGGCGGAGATGCCTTCAGCTTCGGCCATCCAGGCCCACAACTTGAGCCGGAGCATCAGCCGGCGTAGGCGACCAGGCCTGTGCAGTCACGCGGCTGATACTGATAACGATTCGCATTTGAATGCATCTGACGGCAATTGCGGCGCAAATGCGACAAAAAAGCGGGCTTCCTGTCAGCCGCAGCCGGGGCGATGCGTTAGCGTTGCAAGCCTCGCCGCGCCGTTGTTGTCCCGCCGCCGCGGCCGCTGTCCCCCAACCTCCCGGAGACCCGACATGACCTCCCGCCGCCAGTTCATCCAGATCGTTCCCGTTGCCGGCGCCGCGCTACTGGCCAGCCGCACTGCCCAGGCCCAGTTGGTCGGCGACAAGGACCCGCAGGCCGTTGCGCTGGGTTATGTCTCCGACGCGACCAAGGCCGACAAGGCCAAGTACAAGAACTACGCCGCCGGCCAGACCTGCGCCAACTGCGCGCTGTACCAGGCCAAGGCCACCGACGCCGAAGGCGGCTGCCCGCTGTTCGCCGGCAAGAAGGTGGCGGGCAAGGGCTGGTGCTCGGCCTGGGCCAAGAAGGGCTGAGGCAACGCCTCTCCTGCTGCCGGACGAAGGGCCCTGCGGGGCCCTTCTTGTTGGCGTTCAGCCGCCGAGGATGCCCTTGGCCACCGTGTTGCGCTGGATCTCGCTGGTGCCGGTGACGATGCGGTACATGCGCAGCCGGCGGAAGATGAACTCCACCGGATGGTTGCGCGTGACGCCGACGTTGCCGTGGATCTGCACCGCCTTGTCGGCGATCTCGAAGCAGCGCTCCGACACGAAGAGCTTGCACATCGAGGCTTCGGTGCGGATGTCCTCGCCGCGGTCGGCGGCCTCGGCGGTGGCCAGCACCATCTTCTCGCAGGCGTAGAGCGCGGTCGCCATGTCGGCCAACATGTGCTGGATGGCCTGGAAGCGGCTGATCGGGCCACCGAACTGCTGGCGGTGGTGCGCGTAGTCCAGCGCATGCCGGTAGGCCTGGCGCGCCAGGCCGATCATCGTCGGGCAATGCAGCAGCCGGTTGGTGCTGATGCGGTCCATCGCGATGCGCAGGCCCTCGCCTTCGGCGGCGATGAGATTGCTCGCCGGCACACGCACCTGGTCGAACACGATGTCGGCGTCGACGAACTGGCCGCTCATCGGCACGCAGTCGAAGTCCAGGCTGACGCCGGGTGCATCGAGGTCGATCAGCAGCGCCGAGATGCCCTTGCTGCCGGCCTCGGGGTCGGTGACGACCATCGTGATCGCCGCGTCGGCAAAGGTCGAGGCGCTGATGAAGTGCTTGCGGCCGCTGACGACGTAGTGTTCGCCGTCGCGCACGGCGCGGGTGCGGATGCTGGCGGCGTCCGAGCCCGACTGCGGCTCGGTCATCGCAAAGCAGATGCCCTTCTCGCCGGCAACCACCGGGTCGACGTACAACGCCTTCTGCCGCGGCGTCACGTGTTTCACCAGCGAGCCGATGCGCGAAGGCCCGCCCCAGTCGCCGAGCACATGCGGGAACAGGATGGCGCCCGAGGCGGCGACGTCGTCCTTCAGCAGGCACAGCTCGGCCAGCGACAGCCCCTGCCCGCCCAGTTCACGCGGCAGGTGGATGCCGTAGAAACCGAGTTCGCGGCAGCGCCGCCAGACCGCACGCACGGTCTCGCGGTCGAAGCGGTCCTCGTAACCGAAGCCGCGGCTGCGTTCCCAGGGGATGAGTTCCGACTTGAGATACTCGTCGAGCTGCCGGCGCCATGCGGCGATCGGGGGCTGGTTCATGGGCGGTCTCCTTGCGATCCGGTGCGACGACGATGCGACTCGACGATCTTCGATACTTCGTGGCGGTGGCCGAGCACGGCCACGTGGGCCGCGCCGCGCAACGCCTGGGCGTCACGCAGCCGGCGCTGACCAAGGGCGTGCAGCGGCTCGAAGCCAGCCTCGGCCTGCAGCTCTTCGAGCGCAGCGCACGCGGCATGGCGCTGACCAGCGTGGGCAACGTGTTCTTCGAACGTGCGCGCCACCTCTGCCTGGGGCTGGACGAGGCGGTGCAGGAAGCCGGCGACCTGCACCTGGGCGCCATCGGCACCATCCGCGTCGGCGTCTCGCCGCTGTTTGCCGACACGCTGGTCGGCGAGACCTTCGCGACGCTGCTGCGCCAGCGCCCGGGCGCCAAGGCGCGGCTGGCGATCAGCCTCAACGACACGCTGCTGGCCTCGCTGCGTCTCGGCGACCTGGACCTCTCGATCAACGCGCTGGAAGACGCCGAGCCCGAAGGCCTGGAGCAGCGCCCGCTGTTCGACGACGAACTCTGCGTCGTGCTGCGCGACGACCATGCCCTGCTGCAGCGGCCGCAGCTGCGCTTCGCCGACCTGGCCGAAGCGCGCTGGGCCCTGCCCGGTGTGCAGGTGCTGGC
>JBASTF010001074.1:0-4974 GCA_049274755.1 Rubrivivax sp.
GCCACGTGTGCCACGTTCGAACAGGCGCGGCAGCAGCTCCGGCGCGATGCCGGGGCCGGCGTCGGCCACCTCGATCAGCAGGGCCAGCGGCTCGTCGCTTTCCGACACCCGCAGCAGCACACGCGAACCCGGCGTGGCATAGGCCAGCGCGTTGTCCAGCAGGTTGCGCAACGCCAGCCGCACCAGGCCGACATCGATGGCCGCGGTGCGCAAATGCCCCGGGTGCTCGACGTCGACCCGGCCGCGTTCGGTGGGTGGCAGGTCGCCCAGGCAGAGCTCGACCAGCATCTCGATGTCGGTGTCGCGCAGCGAGGCCGCGCGCTGGGCGTCGATCAGCAGCGTCGACGCCGCCAGCGTGTTGTCCAGAGAGGCCGTGATCTGCCGCAGCACCGAACGTGCGCGGGTGATGCGCGCCGCCGCCGTGCCGCTGGCCGGCAGGCCGCCATGCAGCGCCTCGTCCACACCCTGCAGCACGGCCTGCGCGTTGTGCAGCGGCTGGCGGGCTTCGTGCGAGATCACACGCAGCAACTCCTCGCGTTCGTCGGAGAGCGCCTTCACCGCCGCCAGCTCGGCACTGCGCACGACCACACGGCGTTCGGCCTGCTCGATGGCAAACCCCAGGTAACCCAGGTTGCCCCACAGCGCCGACAGCACCGAGGCCAGCAGCACCAGGCCGGTGTCCGCGCCCAGCGTCGAAGCCGCCGGGCCGGCGCCCGTGCCCCAGTCGAACAGCACGGCCGTCAGCCGGATCAACAAGGCCAGGCACAGCAGCGCATAGGCGAAGGCCAGCATCATCGCGCTGCGGCTGCCGGTGCGCCGGCCGAGTTCACGCCCTTCCCAGGCCAGCGCCGCGGTGGCCAGCAGGTTGGCCGTGACGTTGAAGGCGATGCGCTGCGCGTCGCCGACGCGGTGCATCGCGCTGACACCCGCCGTCGCCAGCAGCACCAGGGCCAGCAGCCACAGCAGCGGCACGGCGCCGCCGCGTTCGCGGCGCAGCGCCGCCCAGCGCATCGCAATGCCGAGGAAGGCCAGGGCGTTGGCGATGTCCACGCCCAGCAACTCGGGCAGGCCGCCGCGCACGGCGTAGAGGATGACGGTGGCA
The DNA here is from genome assembly GCA_049274755.1 of Rubrivivax sp. Taxonomy (GTDB): domain Bacteria; phylum Pseudomonadota; class Gammaproteobacteria; order Burkholderiales; family Burkholderiaceae_C; genus Rubrivivax. The sequence goes on from JBASTF010001074.1 coordinate 1,103, forward strand.
CCCGACAGCGCAGCACCGCCGCACCACAGCGCCGCGTTGCGCGAATCGTGGCGGCCGACGAGCACGGTCCACACCGTCAACGGCATCACGAAGTACAGCAGGCCGATGACGAACCAGGTGGTCTTGGGATCGAGGGCAAAGGAGGAGGCCATCAGGCGGGGGCAGCAGGAACAAGCAGGAACAAGCAGGGGCAAGCGGGGGCGGCGGGAAGCGCCGAGAATAGCCGCCCCGGCGCCCGTCGCCACTGCCCCGACCTTGTGATGACCGCACCCAGCGATTTCGGCCTCATCGGCCTGGCCGTGATGGGCCAGAACCTGGTCCTCAACGTGGCGAGCCGCGGCTTCGCCGTCAGCGTCTACAACCGCACGCCCGAGGTCACGGCCGAGTTCGTGGCGCGCCATCCGGGCCAGCGGCTCACCGGCGCAGCCACGCTGGCCGAGTTCGTGGCCAGCCTGAAGCAGCCGCGCAAGGTGATGGTGATGGTCAAGGCCGGCGCGCCGGTGGACGCCGTAATCGAACAGTTGCTGCCGCTGCTGGCGCCGGGCGACATCGTCATCGACGGCGGCAACAGCCTGTACACCGACACCGAGCGCCGCGACGCCTGGCTCACGCGCGAAGGCCTGCGTTTCATCGGCGCCGGCGTCAGCGGCGGCGAAGAAGGCGCCCGCAAGGGCCCGGCCATCATGCCCGGCGGCCCGGCCTCCACCTGGGCCGAGATGCAGCCCATCTTCGAAGCCATCGCCGCCAAGGTGAACGGCGACCCCTGCGTCGCCCACATCGGCCCCGGCGGCGCCGGCCACTACGTGAAGATGGTGCACAACGGCATCGAATACGGCGACATGCAGCTGATCTGCGAGGCCTATGCGCTGTTCAAGGCCGCCGGCTTCAGCGCCGACGAGATGGCGGCGATCTTCGCGCAGTGGAACGAAGGCGAGCTGCAGAGCTACCTGATCCAGATCACCGCCAAGGCGCTGGCGCAGAAAGACGCCGAGACCGGCCAGCCGCTGGTCGAGCTCATCCTCGACAAGGCCGGCCAGAAGGGCACCGGCCAGTGGACGCTGCTGAACGCCGCGGAGAACGCGGTGGTCATCAGCACCATCAATGCCGCGGTCGAAGCGCGTGTGCTGTCGTCGCAGAAGGCGCAGCGGGTGGCGGCCAGCGCCGTGCTGCAGGGGCCGGTGGCGAACCTGGCGCCGCACAAGGCGGCCCTGGTGCAGCAGGTGCACGACGCGCTGTATGCGTCCAAGGTCATCAGCTATGCCCAGGGCCTGGACCTGATGCGCACGATGAGCGACAAGAAACAGTGGAACCTGGACCTGGGCCGCATCGCGGCGCTGTGGCGCGGCGGCTGCATCATCCGCGCCCGTTTCCTGAACCGCATCACCGACGCCTACCGCGAAGACCCCGGCCTCGGCAACCTGATGCTGGCGCCGTTTTTCAGCGCCTTGCTGAACCGCTGCCAGCAGCCCTGGCGCGAGGTGGTGGCGCTGGCCGTGCGCCAGGGCATCGCGGTGCCGGCCTTCAGCGCCTCGCTGGCCTATTACGACAGCTTCCGCAGCGCACGCCTGCCGGCCAACCTGCTGCAGGCGCAGCGCGACTTCTTCGGTGCCCACACCTACGAGCGCATCGACAAGCCGGGCGGCCAGACCTTCCACACCGAGTGGCCCGAAGTCATCGAGTGACGGCGCTCCGCTGACGCCGCCGCGCAGGCATTTCGCGGCAGCGGCTGTCGTTCCGTCGCCTGCCGCTGTTGCGGCGACTGCGGCTTTCCTATCGTGCAGGCACCGATCCACTGCATGCCAGGAGACCCGCAATGACAACCCACCCCGCCCTGTTCGCCGCCCTGCTGGGCCTGGCCGGCAGCGCCCAGGCCCTGGACCTCACGGTCGAGGTGCTGAACACCCGTTCGAACCAAGGCCTGGTCAACGTCGCCCTCTACGCCGGCGCCGACACCTGGCTGAAGGCCCCCGCTGCTGCGCAGCGTGTGGCCGTGGGCGACAAGACCCTGCTGGTGTTCCGTGGCCTGGCTGCGGGCAGCTACGCCGTCTCGCTGTTCCACGACGAAAACGGCAACGGCAAGATGGACAGCAATGCCGTCGGCATGCCGATCGAACGCTACGGCTTCAGCCGCGACGCCCGCGGCATGATGGGCCCGCCGGCCTTTGCCGATGCCGCCGTCGAGCTGCAGGCCGACACGCAGATCGGCATCACGCTGAAGTGAGGCCATGATGCTGCGCCGCGATTTCACACGCTCCCTTGCCGCTGCTGCCGGCCTTGCCGCCTTCGGCGGCGCCCGCGCCCAGACCCAGGCCCAGACCGTCAACCCGGTGCAGGCCGACTTCGATGCCGCCCGCGCCAGCCAGCCCTGGACCCTGGGTTACGAAGGCCTGCAGGCCGACCTGGCGCCGCTGGCGCTGCAACTGCACGGCAAGCTGCCGCGTGAACTGCAGGGCGACTTCTGGCGCAACGGCCCGGCACGCCACAGCCTGGGCGGGCAGCGCTACGACCATGTCTTCGACGGCGACGGCCTGCTGCAGCGCTACCGCATCGCCGGCGGCCGCATCGTGCACCAGGCGCGCTTCGTGCGCACCGCCAAGTTCGAGGCCGACAGCGCTGCCGGCCGCCCGGTGCGGGGCGCGTTTGCGACGCAGCGCCCGGACATGGAACCTGCCGACGGCCCCGATGCCGTGAACCCCGGCAACATCAGCGTGCTGCAGCATGGCGGCGAACTGCTGGCGCTGTGGGAAGGTGGTTCGGCCACCGTGATGGACCGCGAGACGCTGGCCACCAAGGGCCGCAAGGTCTGGTCGCCGGCCTACGACGGCGTCGCGTTCTCGGCCCACCCCAAGCTCGAACCCGACGGCACGCTGTGGAACTTCGGCATCACCAGCTTCCGTGGCCTGCTGACGGTCTACCGCATCCACCCCGACGGCCAGCTGGCCCAGGCGGTGACGATGCCGGTGCCCGACATCGCGATGGTGCACGACTTCGCCGTCACCGAACGCCACCTCGTGTTCCTGCTGCCGCCGCTGGTGTTCGACCGTGCACGTGGCCAGGCCGGCGCCAGCTTCCTCGACGCCCATGTCTGGCGGCCCGAGCTCGGCCTGCGGGTGCTGGTGCTGCCGAAGGACACACTGGACCGCCCGCAGTGGTTCGATCTGCCGCCGGGTTTCGTCTTCCACGTCGGCAATGCCTGGGAAGACGCGGCCGGCGTCATCCGCCTGGACTGCGTGCGCAGCCCCAGCGCCTGGCATGCCACCACCGGGCTGAAGCGGCTGATGCATGGCCAGTGGGAACAGCGTGAACTCGCCAACGTCACGCTGCTGCGGCTGGACACCAGGACCGGCCGCGCGCAGCAGCAGTTGCTGACGCCGGTGGCGGAGTTCCCGCGTGTGGACCCGCGGGTTGTCGGCCGCCGCCACCGCCAGGTGTTCCTGGCCGCGCGCCAGAACACCGGCGACCGCCCGGGCTACGACGCCGTGCTGCACCTGGACCTGGACAGCGGTGCCAGCGACAGCTGGCGCTACGGTGCCGACGTGATGGTCGAGGAACATGTTTTTGTGCCACGCGCCGGCAGCCGCCGCGAAGGCGAAGGCTAGCTGCTCGGCACCGCGCTGGACCTGGCCTCGCGGCAGATGCTGTTCTCGGTGTTCGACGCGCAGCGCCTGGCGGCCGGCCCCATCGCACAGGCGCGGCTGGCGCGTGTGCTGCCGCTGGGGCTGCACGGCACGTTTGTGCCCGCCTGATCTCCCTAAGGCGGCGGCTTGCGGCCGCCGCAGCGGCAGGCGACGATGCCGCATGCCTTCGACAACCAACACCCTGACGCGCGCCGCGGCCCTGGCGATGGCCTTGGCCGGCGCGCTGGGCAGCGC
>JBASTF010001075.1:0-7443 GCA_049274755.1 Rubrivivax sp.
GCGCGGCTCAGGGCCGCGGAACTGCTGGCACAGGCCCAAAGGCGCAGCGCCATCGAGCAGGCCCGCGCTGCCGAACAGCGGCTGCAGGCGGTGTCTGTCGGCGAGGACGCGGCGGCGGAGGCCTACCGGCTCGGGCGAATCGGCTACGAAGCCGGGCGCACGCCGCTCGTCGAACTGCTGGCGACTCGCCGCGCGCTTTCCGAAGCCAGGGTCTCCACGATCGAAGCGCGCCTCGCCCGCGTGCGGGCGCTCGCACTCCTTGCTCAATCCGAAGGCCGGCTGGCCTTCTCCGGGGAATGACCCAGACATGAACGACGCACCCAAGACATCCCCCTGGGCCACGATCGCCGGCACGGCCATCGTGGCCACCGCCGTCGGCTTCGGCGCGGCCCGGCTGCTCACGCCGGCCCCGGCCAAGCCCGTGGCGGCCGAACAGGCCGCCGCCAGGCCGGAAGCCGAACCGAAGTCCGCAGGGCAGACGCTGAAGATCCCCGCCAACTACCTGGTGGCCGCAGACATCGCGGTGGAACCGCTGCGTGCCGGCAACGTGGCCGCCGAGGTGCTGGCGCCGGCCACCGTGGTGGCGCCGCCGGGCAGCGAGGCCGTCATCGTGGCGCGGGCCACCGGCATCGTGTCGAAGATCGACAAGCGGCTGGGCGACCCCGTGCGTGCCGGCGAGGTGCTGGCGCTGGTGGAGAGCCTGCAGGCCGCGACGATGGTGGCCGAGGTCCAGGTGGCCGGCACGCGCGCCGATGCCGCCAGGCGGCTGTACGAACGCGAACGCAGCCTGTTCGAGAGCGGCGTGACGCCGCGCCAGGACATGGAAGCCGCGCAGGCCGCGATGGACGTGGCGAACGCCGAAGTGGCACGCGCCAGCAGCGTGGCGCGTTCGGCACGTGTCACCGCCAATGGCCAGTCCATCGCCGTCGTCAGCCCCATCTCCGGCCGCATCACGGCCCAGCGCAGCGTGCTCGGCGCCAGCGTCACCACCGATGCCGAGCTGTTCCGCGTGGCGGACACCCGCTCGGTGCAGATCGAGGCCTCGGTGACGGCGTTGGACACGCGCCGCATCGCCGCGGGCGACCCGGCCACGGTCGTCGGCCGTGCCGGTGCACCGCTGGACGCCAAGGTGCGGTCGGTGACGCCGACGGTGAGCGGTGACGCCCGTGCAGCGACCGTGCTGCTGACCCTGGACGGCGGCCCGGGTGAACTCGTGGTGGGCGAAGGCGTGCAGGTGCGCCTGCACACGCGCACGCAGGGCGCCGGCGGCTTCACCGTGCCGGAGGATGCCGTGCAGCGCATCGAGGGGCGCGATGCGGTCTTCGTGCAGACGCCGGAAGGCTTCAAGGTCGTGCCGGTGCTGGTCGGCCCGCGCAGCAACGGCGTGGCGCAGATCGTCTCGGGCGTGCAGGGCAACGAAAACGTGGCCACGCGCAACGCCTTCCTGCTCAAGGCCGAGCTGCGCAAGGCCCGCGGGGACGAGTGATGATCGAAGGTCTTCTGCGGTTTGCCGTCCACCAGCGCTGGCTGGTGCTGTTCCTCACCGTCGTCGCCGCCGGCTTCGGTGCCTGGCACCTGAACCTGCTGCCCATCGACGTCACCCCCGACATCACCACCAAGCAGGTGCAGATCAACACGGTGTCCCCGACGCTGTCGCCGGTGGAGATCGAAAAGCGCGTCACCTATCCCGTCGAGACGGCGATGGCCGGCCTGAACGGCGTCGAGAACATCCGCTCGCTGTCGCGCAACGGCTTCAGCCAGGTCACGGTCATCTTCAAGGACGAGGCCGACCTGTACTTCATGCGCCAGCAGGTGACCGAACGCCTGGCGCAGGCCCAGGCCAGCCTGCCGGAAGGCACGCAGCCACGGCTCGGCCCCGTGTCCACCGGCCTGGGCGAGGTGGTGCACTACAGCGTCGAGTTCCAGAACCCGCTGGGCAAGGGCGCCAAGGTCGAGGACGGCAAGCCGGGGTGGCAGCGCGACGGCAGCTTCCTGACCGACGACGGCGAGAGCCTGAAGACCCACCTCGCCCAGATGGCTTACCTGCGCACGGTGCAGGACTGGATCGTGCGCCCGCAGCTGCGCACCACCGCCGGCGTGGCCGACGTGGATTCGCTCGGCGGCTACGTGAAGGAATTCGTCGTCGAACCCGACGCGTCCAAGCTGGCCGCCCTGGGCATCTCCTACGGCGAACTGGGCCGCGCGCTGGAGGACGCCAACGTCTCCGTCGGCGCCAACTTCATCCGGCGCTCCGGCGAGTCGTACCTGGTGCGGGCAGACGCACGCATCCGCAACGTCGACGAAATCGCCAGCGCCGTCGTCACGCAGCGCCAGGGCGTGCCGGTGACGGTGGCCCAGGTCGCCCAGGTCACGGTGGGCGGCGAACTGCGCTCCGGCGCCGCCAGCCGCGACGGCTACGAGTCCGTCGTCGGCAGCGCGCTGATGCTGGTGGGCGCCAACAGCCGCACGGTGGCGCAGGCGGTGGTGGACCGGCTGGAGCAGATCCAGAAGACGCTGCCCGCCGGCGTGGTGATCGTGCCGACGCTGGACCGTTCGCAGCTGGTGGTGGCCACGATCAAGACCGTGACCAGGAACCTGTCGGAAGGTGCGCTGCTGGTCGTCGTCATCCTGTTCGCGCTGCTCGGCAACTGGCGCGCCGCGCTGATCGCCGCGCTGGTCATCCCGCTGTCGCTGCTGATGAGCGCCATCGGCATGAACGCGTTCAAGATCTCCGGCAACCTGATGAGCCTGGGCGCGCTCGACTTCGGGCTGATCATCGACGGCGCCGTGATCATCGTGGAGAACGCGGTGCGGCGGCTGGCCGAGCGCCAGCACGCGCTGGACCGCAAGCTCACGCTGAGCGAACGGCTCGACGAGGTCCTGGCTTCGTCCAGGGAGATGTTGCGGCCGTCCATCTTCGGCCAGATCGTCATCTTCCTGGTGTTCCTGCCCTGCCTGGCCTTCCAGGGTGTGGAGGGCAAGATGTTCTCGCCGATGGCGATCACGCTGATGCTGGCGCTGGCCTCGGCCTTCGTGCTGTCGCTGACCTTCGTGCCGGCCATGGTGGCTGTGCTGCTGCGCAACCGCATCTCCGAAAAGGACGTGAAGCTCATCGCCGTGACCAAGCAGCGCTACCGCCCGTGGCTGGGCCGGGCAGTCGTGCGGCCGCTGCCTTTCATCGCCGCCGCGGCCGGCGTGCTGGTGGCGGCCGGCGTGACCTTCAGCTTCGTCGGGCGCGAATTCATGCCGACGCTGGACGAGCAGAACCTGAACCTGTCGTCGGTTCGCATCCCGTCGACCTCCATCGACCAGTCGCTGGCGCTGGACCTGCCGCTGGAGCGTGCGGTGCTGAGCCTGCCCGAGGTGAAGACGGTCTACTCCAAGGCGGGCACGGCCAGCCTGGCGGCCGACCCGATGCCACCGAACGCGTCGGACAACTACATCATCCTCAAGCCCAAGAGCGAGTGGCCGGAAGGCGTGACGACCAAGGAGCAGGTCATCGAGCGCATCCGCGAAAAGACCGCGGCGCTCGTCGGCAACAACTACGACGTGACGCAGCCGATCGAGATGCGCTTCAACGAACTGATCGGCGGCGTGCGCAGCGACGTGGCCGTCAAGATCTACGGCGAAGACCTGGACCAGCTGGCCGCCAGCGCCGAGAAGGTGGCGGCCGTGCTGCGGCGCGTGCCGGGCGCGGCGGACGTGCGCTTCGCGCAGACGGCTGGTTTCCCCACCTTCGACGTCGTGATGAACCGCGCGTCGATCGCGCGCCACGGCCTCACGGTGCGCGAGGTGGCCGACACGGTGTCGATGGCGCTCGCCGGCCGCCAGTCCGGCCAGGTGTTCGAAGGCGACCGCCGCTTCGACGTCGTGGTGCGCCTGCCCGGCGAACAGCGCAACAACCTCGACCTGCTGGGCGCGCTGCCGGTGATGCTGCCGGTGGCCGAGGGCCAGCCGCGCCTGTCGGTGCCGCTGCGCCAGCTGGTGGAGTTCCGCTTCACCGACGGCCTGTTCGAGGTCAGCCGCGACAACGGCAAGCGCCGCATCTACGTCGAGGCGAACGTGGTCGGTCGCGACCTCGGCAGCTTCGTCGACGAAGCGGCCTCGATGATCGAGCGCGACGTGAAGCTGCCGTCGGGCTCGTGGATCGAATGGGGCGGCCAGTTCCAGAACCTGCAGGCCGCCGCCAAGCGGCTGTCGATCATCGTGCCCGTGTGTTTCCTGATGATCACCGCGGTGCTGTACATCGCCATCGGCAATGCCGCGCTCACCGCGGCGGTGCTGTCGGCCATTCCCTTCGCCCTGGCCGGCGGCGTGTTCTCGCTGGCGCTGCGCGGCATTCCGTTCTCGATCTCCGCGGTGGTGGGCTTCATCGCGGTGTCGGGCGTCGCGGTGCTCAACGGGCTGGTGCTGATCTCCGCGATCCGGCAACGTCTTGAAGAAGGCTTCCCGGTCGACACCGCCATCATCGAGGGCTCGATGGAGCGCGTGCGGCCGGTGCTGATGACAGCGCTGGTGGCTTCGCTCGGCTTCGTGCCGATGGCCATCGGCACCGGCACCGGCGCCGAGGTGCAGCGCCCGCTCGCGACGGTGGTGATCGGCGGCCTGGCCACGGCCACCGTGCTCACGCTGTTCGTGCTGCCGTCACTGTGCGGCCTGATCCTGCGGCGGCACAAGCGCGCGAAACCGGTGGCGCCGGATGTCGTGCCGGCCTGATAGCGTGGCCGGCCGATGCATTGCATGTCCGGGGCGGCGTCATCGCCGTGCCCGGTGCCCAACCCCTTGAGGAAAGTGATTCTGATGTCCGGAAACCTCGGCCGATGGCTCCTGTCTGCCAGCCTGCTGTTCGCCAGCGGGGCCAGCTTTGCCCACGGCATCTCCGAAGCCGACAAGGAGCGCATGCTCAACGGCGGCTACCTGCAGTACGTGGGCCTCGGCGCCACGCACATGCTGACGGGTTACGACCACCTGCTGTTCCTGTTCGGCGTGGTGTTCTTCCTGACGAAGTTCTCCGAGGTGGCGAAGTTCGTCACCGTGTTCACGCTGGGGCACTGCATCACGCTGGTCTTCGCGACCTTCCTGAAGATCACCTGGAACTTCTGGCTAGTGGATGCGCTGATCGCCATCAGCGTCATGTACAAGGCCTTCGACAACATCGGCGGCTTCCAGAAGTATTTCCAGGCCAGGTCGCCGAACCTGCTGGGCATGGTGTTCGGCTTCGGCCTGTTGCACGGCTTCGGGCTCTCGACACGTTTGCAGCAGCTGCCGCTGGGCGACGACGCCACCAGCATGCTGATCCGCATCCTGAGCTTCAACCTCGGCGTCGAGCTGGGGCAGATCGCCGCGCTGGCGCTCATGGTCTGGGTGCTTGCGATCTGGCGCAGGCGGCCGAGCTTCGCCCGCTTCGCCACCCTGTGCAACCACGCGCTGATGGCCGTCGGCGGGCTGCTGCTCCTGATGCAGCTGCACGGCTACCAGCACGACAGCAATCCCGACGGGTTCAAGTTCCCGGCGAAGGAGCACATCCATGCACACGAGGACATGGATGTGCAAGAGAGCACCAAGACCAACCGGGAAACCCTTTGATCCGTGCTGCGCACTGCCCGCGCTTGTTTGTTTCGTTCATCAACTGGAGAAATCATGAAGAAGCTGCTTTCCATCGCTGCCGTCGTCGGCATGGGCTGCACCGCGCCCGCATTCGCGGGTGAAGACTCGAGCTGCCACTTCCACGGCAAGGCGCTCGCCAAGCAGGAGACGGTGGTTTCCTGTGCTGCCACCAAGCAGCAGCAGCTCGTGGCCAGCGGCAAGCTGGACCGTTCGTGGCAAGGCGTGAAGGCCGCTTCCACCGAACAGGTCGACGGCGAGAAGGGCAAGGAGTGGAAGGTGACCTACAGGAACGCCGCCGCCGCCGACAAGGCCAAGGGCACGCTCTACATGTACTTCACGCCCCAGGGCAATTTCATCGCGGCCAACTTCACCGGCAAATAAGGCGATCGCATGCGCCGGCGCGGCCAGAAGGCCCACCGGTGTTCGGCAAGCAGCGCCTTGCCCAGGACGCGACATGTTCCAGATCCTCAAGAACAGAACCTACCGGCATCTCTTTCTGGCGCAGGTCGTTGCCCTGCTGGGCACGGGCCTGGCAACCGTGGCACTCGGCCTTCTGGCATTCGATCTCGCCGGCGCCGATGCGGGCGCCGTGCTGGGCACCGCGCTGGCGATCAAGATGCTGGCGTACATCGGCGTGGCGCCGATCGCATCTGCCTGGGCGGAGCGCCTGCCGCGCCGGTCCGTGCTGGTCACGCTGGACCTGCTGCGCGCGGCCGTGGCGATGGCACTTCCATTCGTGAATGAGATCTGGCAGATCTATCTGCTGATCTTCGTGCTGCAGTCGGCGTCGGCCGCCTTCACGCCAAGCTTCCAAGCCACGATCCCCGAGCTCTTGCCGGACGAAGCGGAATACACCAAGGCGCTGTCGCTGTCGCGCCTGGCGTATGACCTGGAGAGTCTCGTCAGCCCTGTGCTGGCCGCCGCACTCCTGGCCGTGGTGACCTTCCACACGCTGTTCATGGGCACCGTTGTCGGCTTCATCGCGTCGGCCCTGCTCGTCGTTTCCGTCGTGCTGCCGCCCGCGAAGACGCAGTCGCCCGGGCGCAGCTTCTACGAGCGCACGACCCGCGGCATCCGGCTCTACGTCGCCGCGCCCCAACTGCGAGCGCTGCTCGCGCTGAATCTGGTCATCGCCTGCGGCAGTGCCATGGTCATCGTGAACACCGTCGTGATCGTGCAGGGCACGCTGGGTCGTGACCAGTACTTCACGGCCCTGGCGCTCGCTTCTTTCGGCGCGGGCTCGATGCTTGTCGCGCTGTCGCTGCCGAAGCTGCTGGAGCGGCTCCCGGACCGCCGCGTGATGTTCATGGGTGCCGCCGTGCTTTGCGCCGGTCTGCTCGTCGGCCCATGGCTGGCCGCCGACTACGCCACGCTGCTGCCGTTGTGGTTCTTGCTCGGGCTCGGATACTCGCTGGTGCAGACGCCGTCGGGACGGTTGCTGCGCCGCCACTCGACGGACGACGACCGCCAGTCACTGTTCGCAGCCCAGTTTGCGCTGTCGCACGCCTGCTGGTTGGTCAGCTATCCGCTGGCCGGATGGCTCGGCGCCAGGCTCGGCATGGGCGCCAGCTTCGCGGCGCTGGCCGGGGTTTCCGTTGCGGCGGCCGCGCTGGGGTCTCTGCTTTGGAGGACGGAGCGCCAGCGCGCCGGTTCCTCCCTTGGCCACTGATGCTCGGTCGCCGTCGCACGGCTCCCGCCCATGCCTCAGTCCCGTTTGTCCGACCGTTGACCGGCCACGAGCGCCAACAGCTGGCGGTGGGCGGGCATCCGATGCAAGAAGCTGTCCCGGAACTCCGCTGGCACCTGTGCAGCTGCCGTGCGGTGCAGCCACGTGGC
>JBASTF010001076.1:0-1844 GCA_049274755.1 Rubrivivax sp.
GGCCGCCATGTCCTCGCCCGGCAGCTGCAGCGCCAGCAGCAGGCCGCGCCCCACGGCCGGTGCCACACCGAGCCGGCGAGCGAGACCGTCGAGCCCGGCACGCAACTGTGCGCTGCGTTCGTTCACCGCGGCCAGGAAACCCGGCGCGGTGACGGCGTCCAGCACCGCCAGCGCCACCGCACACATCAGCGGGTTGCCGCAGTAGGTGCCGCCCTGGTCGCCGGGCGCGAAGCAGCTGACCGCTTCGCGCGCCAGCAGCGCGGCAATCGGCACGCCGCCACCCAGGCCCTTGCCCAGCGTCATGATGTCGGGGCGGACGCCGGCATGTTCGAAGCCCCACAACGTGCCGGTGCGGCCGATGCCGGTCTGCACCTCGTCCAGGATCAGCAGCAGGCCGCGGGCGTCGCACAGCGCACGCAGGGCCTGCAGGAAGGCCGGCGTCGCTTCGACGACACCGGCCTCGCCCTGGATGGGCTCCAGCATCACGGCCACGGTGTCGGGGCCGATCAGGGCCTGCACGCTGTCCAGGTCGTTCAGCGTCGCTTTCGGGAAACCCGGCACCTGCGGCGCAAACAGCGTGTCGAGACCGGGTTTGCCGCTGGCGCTCATCGTCGCCAGCGTGCGGCCGTGGAAGGCGTTGTGGAAGGTGATGATCTGCCAGGCGCCGCCCCGGTGCACCTGGCCGAACTTGCGTGCGAGCTTGATCGCACCTTCGTTGGCCTCGGCGCCGCTGCTGGTGAAAAACACGCGGTCCAGCCCGGTCAGCGTGGCCAGGCGCGTGGCCAGTTCGGCGGCGCGGTCGTTGAACAGGCCGGGGCCGGGCTGCAGCAGGCGGGTGCTCTGCGTGGCCAGCGCTTCGGCGATGGCCGGCGGCGCATGGCCCAGCGTGTTGACGGCCCAGCCCTGCACCAGGTCCAGGTAGGCGCGGCCTTCGTTGTCCCACAGCCAGCTGCCGCGGCCGCGTGTGAACACGGCAGGCGGGCGGCGCGTGATGTCCATCAACGCAGCGGTGGGGCGGGTGGGCAGGGCGAGAGTCATCGTCGTGGTTCCTTCGTGCGGTGGGTCAGAACGCAGGCTGCGGAGACTTCCATCGCGGAACTGGCACGCCGGAAACGACGAAGGCCACGAGGGAGTCTCGTGGCCTTCCGGGGTGAACGCCGGGCAGCTGGGGGTGCTGCGGACAGGCGCTACGGAGCCACGCGACGCGGGCGTCGCGGGAGTCGTCGCAGGGCTTGTTGGCGGTTCACGGGGCGCAGCATAGCGCATCGTGTGGCGTCGGCGATCGGCAAGGACAGGCTGGTGTGGGCCGGCGCCAACGTCAACGCAGCCATTCCGAGCGTGCTGACCTTCGGCCTGGCCAGCGCCACGTTCAGCGGCCCGGCGGCCGGCAGCGGCGAAGGCTGCGAGCCGTTCAACGCCAACAACGCCCGCGCCGTCAGCGGCAAGGTGGCCTTCATCACGCCGGGTGTCTGCACCGCGGCGACGAAGACCAGGCATGCGCAGAACGCCGGTGCGGTGGCGGTGATGATCGGCGACACGGTGGCCGAAAACGCCGTGCAGCCGATTCCGCTGGGTGACTGGGACAAGACGGTCAACATCGCCAGCGTGCGCCTGTTCAAGACCGACGCCGACAGGCTGCGCACCCAGCTGGCCGCACGATGTTCCGCAACCAGCTGATGGAGCCGAACGTCAGCAACGACCTCACGTCGTCGCTGATCCCGCCGGAAGACATGACCTTCCTGCTGCTGAAGGACATCGGCTGGTGAGCCGCGGCTGCAGCGGAGGCGGGCGCCGCGCTCAGCGGCAGCCCGCCGGGCCGGCGCGTGTGAAGTGCCGGACCTGGA
>JBASTF010001077.1:0-4048 GCA_049274755.1 Rubrivivax sp.
GCGCTGAGCACGGCGGCCACCACGGCCACGGCCAGCGCCCAGCGCAGCCGCAGCGCCAGTTCGGGCAGCTCGGCCTGTTTCCAGCGTGCGATCGGGCCCACGCCCATCAGGAACACCACCGGCGCCATCAGCGGCACGAAGACGGCGTCGAAGTAGGGTGGGCCGACGGAGATCTTGCCCAGGTTCAGCGCATCCAGCGCCAGCGGGTACAGCGTGCCCAGCAGCACGGCGGCCATGGCCACCAGCAGCAGCACGTTGTTCGCCAGCAGCAGCGATTCACGCGACAGCGCGCCGAAGCGCGAACCCAGCCCGACGGTGGGTGCACGCCACGCAAACAGCGCCAGCGAGACACCGACCACCAGGGCCAGGAACACGAGGATGAAGAGGCCGCGTGTCGGGTCGGTGGCAAAAGCGTGCACCGAGGACAGCACCCCCGAGCGCACGAGGAAGGTGCCCAGCAGCGACAGGCTGAAGGCCAGGATGGCCAGCAGCACGGTCCAGGCCTTGAAGGCATTGCGCTTTTCGGTGACGGCCAGCGAATGGATCAGCGCCGTGCCCACCAGCCAGGGCATGAAGGAGGCGTTTTCCACTGGGTCCCAGAACCACCAGCCGCCCCAGCCCAGTTCGTAGTAGGCCCACCAGCTGCCGAGCGCGATGCCGACGGTGAGGAACATCCAGGCCACCGTGGTCCAGGGGCGTGTCCAGCGTGCCCACTGCGCGTCGAGGTTGCCGCCGATCAGCGCCGCGACGGCAAAGGCGAAGGCCACCGCGAAGCCGACATAACCCATGTACAGCATCGGCGGGTGGAAGACCATGCCGGGGTCCTGCAGCAGCGGGTTCAGGTCGCGGCCATCGGCGGCGGCCGGCACCAGGCGGTCGAAGGGGTTGGAGGTGAGCAGGGTGAACAGCAGGAAGCCGACGCTGACCAGGCCCATCACCGCGAGGATGCGCGCCAGCACGGCCAGCGGCAGGTGGCGGCTGAACAGCGCCACCGCCAGCATCCACAGGCTGAGCATCAGCATCCACAGCAGCAGCGAACCTTCGTGCCCGCCCCAGACGGCGGCCAGCCGGTAGGGCAGCGGCAGGGCGCTGTTCGAGTGCGAGGCGACGTAGAGCACCGAGAAGTCGTGCGTGACGAAGCTGGAGCTCAGGCAGACGAAGGCCAGCAGCACCAGCACCGCCTGCGCACCGGCCAGCGGGCGCGCCAGCAGCATCCAGTCGACACGGTTCTTCTGTGCGCCGACCAGCGGCAGCACACCCAGCGCAATCGCCGCGCCGCAGGCCAGCCAGAGCACGAAGTGGCCCAGTTCGGGGATCATGGCTTGGCCCCCTTGCTCATCTGCGCATTGACCTGCTGCGCCTTCTGCACCGCCTCCGCGGCTTCCGGCGGCATGTAGTTCTCGTCGTGTTTGGCCAGCACCTCGCGCGCGACGAACACACCGTTCTGCAACTGGCCCTGGGCGACGACGCCTTTGCCTTCCTTGAACAGGTCGGGCAGGATGCCCTCGTAGCGCACCGGCACGGTTTTCGCGGTGTCGGTGACGACAAAGCTGACCTTCACGCCTTCACGCTGCACCGAGCCGGTTTCGACCATGCCGCCGAGGCGGAAGGTGCGGCCGGCCGGGGCCTCGTGGGCCGCCACCTGGCTGGGCGAATAAAAGAACACCAGGTTGCTCTGGAAGGCGTTCAGCACCAGGCCGACGGCCACGCCGAGCACGGCGACCACGCCGACGGCCAGGGCCAGGCGTTTGTGGCGGGGCTTGATCATCATCGTGGGTGCTCTCCGGAGTCTTCGTCGTCGTGCAGGGCGCGCAGCGCGGCACGATAGCGCTGCCGCGCCAGCAGCGGTTCGATCACCATCAACAGCAGGGTCAAACCATAGGAGCCCCAGACAAACAGCCCATAACCCCCCATGTGGAAAAAGGCTTCGGCCGAACCCCAGTTCATCGTGTCTCTCCCCGGGCGGCGGGCTGGGCCAGCGCCCGCACCCAGTCGGCGTCGTGTTCACGTTCGACGACGATGGCACGGCTGCGCATGAAGACGACGGCAAAGGCATAGGCCCAGAACGCCAGGGTCATCAGCAGCATCGCGGTGAGCATCGTCGAGGCCATCTTCGGCGCTGCCGTCGTGCTGATCGTCGCGCCCTGGTGCAAGGTGTTCCACCAGCGCACGCTGAAATAGATGATGGGCACGTTGATGGCTCCCACGGCGGCCAGCAGCGCGCCGGCGCTGTCGGCGCGGCGTGTGTCGTCGATGGCCGCCACCAGGGCCATGTAGCCGAGGTAGAGGAACAGCAGGATCAGCTCCGACGTGAGCCGCGCGTCCCACACCCACCAGGTGCCCCAGGTCGGCTGGCCCCACAAGGCGCCGGTCCACAGCGCCAGCACCGTGAACATCGCGCCGGTGGGCGCGACGGCACGCGCCACCATCGACGCCAGCCGTGCCTTGAAGGCCCAGCCGATGACGGCCCAGAAGGCCATCACCAGGTACAGCAGCATCGACATCCAGGCCGCCGGCACGTGGATGAAGATGATGCGGTAGGCGTCGCCCTGCGTGGCGTCGGTGGGCGCGATGAAAAAGCCGATGTACAGGCCGGCCGCCGTCAGCCCCAGGGCCGCAGCCCAGAGCCAGGGCAGCAGGGCGCCGGCGAGGGCGTGGAAGCGCAGCGGCGCGGCGAAGGTGAAAAAGCGCAGGCTCATCGGCAGGGGTTCATCCAGCAGTGGCGATGCGCAGCGCTGCCGCCGTGGCCGGCGGCGCGCCGACCAGGCTGAACAGCAGCAGCGCACCCAGCAGCGACAAATGGCCGCCGGCCGGCAGCCCGGCTTCGACGGCGGTGACGGCCCCGGTGCCGAAGATCAGCGCCGGAATCGTCAGCGGCAGGATCAGCAGGATCAGCAGCACGGCACCGCTGCGCAGCCCCAGCGTCAGCGCCGCGCCCAGGCCACCGAGCAGGCTGAGGATGGGTGTGCCCAGCAGCAGCGTCAGCGTCACCATGCCCAGCACCGGCACCGCCACGCCGAACAGCAAGCACAGCAGCGGCGCCACGGCCACCAGCGGCAGCCCGGTGACCAGCCAGTGCGCCAGCGCCTTGGCCAGTGCGATGCTCCAGGCCGGCTCGGGGCTCAGCAGCATCTGCTCCAGCGTGCCATCGGCATGGTCGCCGGCATACAGGCTGCCCAGCGACAGCATCGCAGCGAACAGCGCACAAACCCAGACCACACCCGCGGCGATGCGGGCCAGCACCTGGGCCTCGGGGCCGACGCCGATGGGGAACAGGCTGGCGGCGACGACAAAAAACGCCAGCGGCAGCAGTGCGTCGACACGCCGGCGCCAGGCCAGGCGCAGGTCGCGTGCCACCAGCGCGACGAAGACACGGCTCATGAACCTGTGATCTCGTCGAGTTGCAACAGGGTCGGCAAGGGCTCATGCAAAGGCGGTTCGAGATGGCTGGTCAGCACGACGGCACCGCCGCTGCGGGCATGGGCCTGCAGGGCGGCGGCCAGCATTGCCACGGCGTCGCTGTCCAGCGCGTCGAAGGGTTCGTCGAGGATCCAGGCCGCAGCCGTTGGTTCCAGGAACAGCCGCGCCAGCGCCACACGCCGGCGCTGGCCTTGTGAGAGCGTGCGTACCGCGGCACGCCGGCGTTCGAACATCCCGACGCGGCGCAGGGCTTCCGTGCAGGCGGCGCTGTCGGCTGCGTGGCCATGCAGCAAGGCCAGGAACTGCAGTGCTTCCAGCGCGCCCAGGTCGTCCTTCAGCGCATTGGCATGGGCGAGATAGGCGCTGCGGCTGTGGCGCTGCAGCGTGCCGGCTTCCGGCGGTGCCAGCCCGGCCAGCACCCGCAGCAGGCTGGTCTTGCCGCAGCCATTGCGCCCGCGCAGCCAGAGGATCTGGCCCGGCAGCAGGTCCAGGTCCAGGTCGCGGAACAGCAGCCGCTCGCCGCGGCGGCAGGCGAGGCGGCGGGCGGACAACAGCGGGGTGGCCGGTGGAGGTGGTGGGCGTGACAAGATGTTGCGGCTGCAGCCGGGCCGGAGGTCGGCCGGGTGGC
>JBASTF010001078.1:0-1565 GCA_049274755.1 Rubrivivax sp.
CCGCGGGCGAACGGCGCGGCCGGCCGCACGAACGGGCGGAAAGCAGGATCAGCCGGCGATCTGCTGCCCGCCGACAAACACACGCAGCTCGCCGGGCGCAAAGGCCGACCAGGTTTCACCGTGCGTCAGCGGCTCGGTGGCGACGACGGCCACACGGTCCTCGGGTGTGGTGTGCTGGCCGAAGTCCACGCTCAGGTCCTCGTCGGCCAAGGTCGCGCTGCCAAACGGGTGGCGGCGCTGCAGCGACTGCAGCTGGGTCGAACAATGCGCCCACAACGCCTGGCCGTTGGACAGCAGCACGTTGAACGTGCCGTGCCGTGCCGGCTGCGGCAGCAGTTCACGCAGCGTGTGTGTCAGCTCGTCGACGCTGGGCACGCTGGCATGGGCCTTGGCCAGCTCCTGCATCAGCCAGCAGAAGGCACGTTCGCTGTCGGTATCGCCCACCGGGCGGAAGGCGCCATGCAGCCGCGGCGCAAAACCCTTCAGGTCGCCGTTGTGCGCAAACACCCAGTAGCGGCCCCAGAGTTCACGCACGAAGGGGTGGCTGTTCTCCAGCGCCACCCGGCCCTGCGTGGCCTTGCGGATGTGGGCGATGACGTTGTCGCTCTTGATCGGATAGCGCTTCACCAGTTCGGCCACCGGGCTGTTGCGGGCGCTGTGGTGGTCGATGAAATGGCGCAGGCCGCGGTCTTCGAAAAACGCGATGCCGAAACCGTCCTTGTGTTCGTCGGCGCGGCAGGCCAGGCCGGCGAAGCTGAACATCACGTCGGTCGGCGTGTTGGCATTCATGCCCAGCAGCTGGCACATGGTCCGGCCTACTCGAACATCAGTTTGGCGATGCCGCCCAGCGTGAACAGCCGCGCCGGGCTTTGCCGTTCCTCGAGCACGGCGCCGAGCCGCCGCAGGATGCGCGGGCTGCGCCGCGCACGCCAGACCACCAGGTCGGCCAGCCAGGGTCTGTGGTTCACATGTGCGGCCCTGTCGTAGAGCTCGAACTTGGGCCTCAGGGCCTGCAGCGCGGCGGCGTAGTGCAAACGCACGGCGGCATCGTCGCCGGCGGACAGCAAGGCCTCGGCCGCCAGCATGCCGGTTTCCAGGGCCTTGCCGATGCCTTCGCCGGTGAAGGCGTAGGTGCTGCCGATGACTTCGCCGGTGGCCAGCAGGCCCGGGCGCGACCACAGCGCCCCCTGCAGCGAAAACCGCAGCGGCGCCCCCTTCACCTCGCCCAGCGGCGTGCCGCCGGCCATCAGTTCCCGCGCCGGGGCGTGCACCTCGCAGAAGCTGGCGAGCATCTCGCGCAGGTTCACGTCCTGCATCGCATGGCGGCCGTCGCGGCCCCGGGCATGGCTGCCGGTGAGGCCGACGCCGATGTTGAAGCTGCCACCCGGCGCCGGGAAGATCCAGCCGTAGCCGCCGCGCAGCCGCGGGTGCCACACCACCTGCAGCTGGCGGATGCTGCCGGCCAGCGCCTCGTTCTTGACGTAGCCGCGCAAAGCCATGCCGCTGGGCGTGCGGCGCTGGTTCACACCGCTGGCGATGGCCGCCGCCGGCACGGCACCGGTGGC
>JBASTF010001079.1:0-1936 GCA_049274755.1 Rubrivivax sp.
GCAGCGCCTTGCGCCCCGGGCGTCGCCTGCTCTGTGCTTCCGAATGTCCCAATCAATGCCTCGCAAGTTGACCGATTCTGCATCGATCAACGCACGTGATATTGATTTGGGATACACCCTCTGAGAACTGACAAAAGTGTGAAGCGGGCCGATAGGCCGGATTCTGTGCAGCCACCGCACCTTGCGGCGCGGCAGCCGTGACCGCCATTCGACTGGGCCGGGAGTCGCCCCCCGGCTCGGTGCTACCTACCCGCCGGCTCTGCGGGCCGCATCATCGCCGGCCTACTTGGTATTGCTGCGCGTAGAGATTGCCCGTTTCACCCGAACTGAATCGGCTCGTCTCTGTTGCTCTGATCCTCACCTCGCGGTGGGCAGCCGTTAGCTGCTACGCCGCCCTGTGCAGTCCGGACCTTCCTCCCGTGCCGGGTTTCCCCGATCGCACCGGCGGCGGTCTGGCCCGCTTCACGCGGCGATTATCTCAGTGCCGCCCGGCCGCCCCGAAGGCACGGAGCGCCCCCTCGGGGGCAGCGAACAAAGTGAGCGTGGGGGCCTCACGTCAGCCCAGCCATTGGGTCAGCAGCTTGTACAAACGGATGATGCCGCTCAGCGGCTGGAAGTAGTCGCTGACATGGTCGGTCTCGACGTTGCGCATCACCGGGCCATGTGCCAGCGTGTTGTCGACGACGACCGACAGGTCGGCGATGCCCGCCTCCTCGATGCCGGTGCCCGAGAAGTCGATGATGGTCAGGCAGTGCGACTGGTTGAAGTTGCGGAAGAACGGCAGGTGGTAGCTGACGTTGCCGTACAGCTGCAGGTCGGCCACCCACATCGACAGGTCGGGCTGCCAGCGCTGCAGCAGGCGTTCGCGGTAGACCACGTCGTTCGGCGCGTTGGCGATGTCGTCGTAGAACTTCGCATAGCTGAAGGCCGAGAAATTGGTGTCGGCCTGGAAGGCCAGGAAGCTGAAGCGGTCCTGCGGATAGCGCTGGGCCAGCGCACCGTTCACCGAACCCAGGTTGTCGGGGTTGAAGGCCGGCAGCGTGGCGCCGTACTGGGCGACCAGGCCACCCGGCTCGTCCAGGCCCCAGCTGGAACGGATCTTCTCGTGCAGCGGCAGCGAGGGGTGGGTGGCCGGGTCGCTGCCACGCGGCGCCTGCATCAGCGGGCCGCTGTCGGCCAGCAGCGAGCCGCGGCCGGTGGGCTGCAGGATGTCGCGCACCAGGCCGTAGGTGACGGTGGAGCCGACGCCGCCGGCCGAGAAGCCGGTCAGCAGCATGTCGCGCGGCGCGCCGAGGTTGCCCCGCAGCCACTGCGCAGCGCCGCGGATGTTGGCCTGGCCGCGGTGGAACTGCATGCGCGGGTTCGCCGGGTCCTTGTCGTCGTAGACCACGACCTTGCTGCCGCTGTGCACGTCGCCGGTGCAGTACGGCAGGTAGACGATGTTCCAGGACTGCGTCTGCACCTTCTGGAACGGGTCCAGCCGGTTCGTGAACGGCGTGACGAGGCCGTAGGCCGCCGTCGTGTCGAAGCGGCTCATGTAGTCCGGCGGAATGCCGTTGGGGTTGGACGCCGACAGCGGCCCGATGCCGTTGCAGGCGTCCTGGTCCCAGCAGGCGCCGCCACCTTCGTACATCAGCACGATGTGCTTGTTCAGCGGCGTGCGGTTGACGAAAAAGCGGTACGGCGTGCCGTTGCCGCAGGCGGCGCCGCTGTCGGCCGGCAGCTCGACCATCTCCCATTGGTAGTAGCCGGCAGCGGCCCAGGGTGCGGCCAGCAGCAAGGCGGCAGCGGCGATCCAGCGGCGGATGTTCATCGGGGTCCTCCTGTCGTGGTGGCGCCGTAGCTGGCCTGGCGCAAGGCATCGAGGTCTTGTTCGAGCTGCCGCGGGTCGCGCGCCGCGGCAGGCTGGGCCTGCCAGGCCGCGACGATGGCGGCC
>JBASTF010001080.1:0-2088 GCA_049274755.1 Rubrivivax sp.
GGCCGCCAGCAGGGCCGCGGCCAGCAGGCCGGCAGCACGCTGCAGGAACTTCGCCATCACCGTTGTTGTCGTCGTGTTCATCGTGGGTCTCCGGGTGCGGCGCTGGTGGGGTCCAGCGGCTCCTCGAACTGGTGGATGCCGACACCGACCCGCGCACGTGGCACGTCGGGACCTTGTGCGGGTGCATCGTCGTCGTGGCTGGCCAGCCAGCGGTCGAAACGTTCCAGCAGCGCCTGGGCGTGCAGGGCCGTCTGCGCGCGGAAGGCCGGCAGCGCGGCCACCGGGATGGCGTGGTACATGACCTTGCGCTGGAAACGGCGCTCGGCCGGCGCGGCGTCCAGGTTGTGGGCGATGGTCGACACCAGGTCGGCGACGTCGCTGCCCAGGATGCCCAGGATCTCCACGCTGCCGGGCTGCGGCACGTAGGCGCGCGACACCGGCTCCAGCCTGCCGTCGTCGCGCCAGCGCACGGCACCGGTGCGCAGCAGTTCGTCGAGCACGGCACGCGCCGGCATGTCGCCGCTGTGGCGTTTCACCAGCGCCGCAAAGCCGGCCTCGCCATCGATGGCCAGCGGCAGCGGCTCGCCACCGGGCGCGACGAACTCGGGGTCGCGGATCCAGCCCGTCATCACACGGGCGGCACGGTTGTAGTGGTCCACCAGCTCGGTGCCGGGCTCGTAGGGGCTGGCCACCAGGCGCTGCACCTCCTTGCGCGTGAGGCCGGTCAGGATGGAGGCCCGCGACTGCGAGGGTTTCTTGTCCTCGAGCGCGAAGTCCTGCATCGCCACATCGACGTACACCTGCTTGGCCAGGGCCTCGAAGGTGGCGAACGGCACCGCGTTGCGCAGCAGCAGGCGCACCAGGGGGCGCAGCAGCCGCATCACGGCCGATTCGATGGCGCGGCGGGTGGAGGCGTCGGATTCCATTTTGGGATATTTGTCCCTATTTTTGATCACAAGGCCCGCACCGACGGTGAACGTTGGTAACGGGCCCGGTGGCGCCTGCGGCGGCCGAGGCGACGATCTGGAGCGTTCTGAATGCTAGCTGCCAGCACTGGCGGGCACCGGACCAGCGGCTCAGAATGCCGGCGATCTGGCGGACGCCACCTCGCTGCAGCGCGCCCGCCGTGGCGCTGCACGCCTTCACGACGCCGCAGATCGGCGGCCCCAGCAACTCTGCAGCAACAACGAGGCCACGGCGCTGTACACGCAGCTGCCCGGCAAGCCGCTGCGGGTGAAAGACTTCGTGCCTGCACGCGTGGCCGAAGCCGGCCTCAGCCCGCGCGGCGGAGGCTGCGCGCGTTGGCGCTCTTCAGTCCTTGCCCGGCCCCGACAGCAGCGGCATCGCGCCTTCCGAGTTGGCGCCCAGCAGGCCGGTGGCGGTGTAGACGCCGAGCTTGCCGCGGGTGTCCTGGATGTCGAGGTTGCGCATCGTCAGCTGGCCGATGCGGTCGGCCGGCGTGAAGGCGCCTTCGACCTTCTCCATGCTCAGCCGCTCGGGCTGGTAGGTCAGGTTCGGGCTTTGGGTGTCGAGCAGGCTCCAGTCGTTGCCGCGGCGCAGTTCCAGCCAGACCTCGCCGGTGACGGCGCGTGCCACCCAGCGCTGCGCCGTTTCGCGCAGCATCAGGCACTGCGGGTCGAACCAGCGGCCCTGGTACAGCAGGCGGCCGAGCTTGCGGCCGTTCATGCGGTACTGCTCGATCGTGTCTTCGTTGTGGATGCCGGTGACCAGGCGCTCGTAGGCGATGTGCAGCAGCGCCATGCCCGGCGCTTCGTAAATGCCGCGGCTCTTGGCTTCGATGATGCGGTTCTCGATCTGGTCGCTCATGCCCAGGCCGTGGCGGCCGCCGATTTCATTGGCCTTGAGGATCAGGCTGACCAGGTCAGGGTAGTGCACGCCGTTCAGGGCCACGGGGCGGCCTTCTTCAAAGCTCACGCTCACCTCTTCGGCCTTGACCACGCAGTCGTCTTTCCAGAACGCCACGCCCATGATGGGGTTGACGATCTTGATGCCGCTGTTCAGGTTTTCCAGGTCTTTGGCTTCGTGCGTCGCGCCCAGCATGTTGCTGTCGGTGCTGTAGGCCTTCTC
>JBASTF010001081.1:0-4196 GCA_049274755.1 Rubrivivax sp.
GCCCATCATGGCCTTGCCCGGTTCGCTCATCACCGTCTTCACGTCTTCGAAGTCGACGTTCACCAGGCCCGGGATGTGGATGATGTCGCTGATGCCGCCGACGGCGTTTTTCAGCACGTCGTTGGCATGCGCAAACGCCTGTTCCTGCGTCACGTCGTCGCCCATCACCTCGAGCAGCTTCTCGTTCAGCACGACGATCAGGCTGTCGACGTTGGCTTCGAGCTCGGCCACGCCGTCGTCGGCCTGCTTGCCGCGGCGCTTGCCTTCGAACTCGAAGGGCTTGGTCACCACGCCGACGGTGAGGATGCCCATTTCCTTGGCCACACGCGCGATCACCGGCGCGGCGCCGGTGCCGGTGCCGCCGCCCATGCCGGCGGTGATGAACAGCATGTGCGCGCCGGCGATGGATTCCTGGATGCGCGCCACCGCCTCTTCGGCGGCCTGGCGGCCGACGTCGGGCTTGCTGCCGGCGCCCAGGCCGGAAGCGCCGAGCTGCACCAGGGCGCTGGCACCGCTGCGGTTCAGGGCCTGGGCGTCGGTGTTGGCGCAGATGAAGTCCACACCTTGCACACCCTGGGCGATCATGTGCTCGACAGCGTTGCCGCCGCCGCCGCCCACGCCGATCACCTTGATCTGCGTGCCCTGGTCAAATTCTTCGATCATTTCGATGGGCATGAGAGCCTCCTAGCGTGTGTGATTGCAGTTGCCAAACAAAGAGAGAACGTCGCCAAACGCATGGGGGTTGAACCCCTCTTCAGAAATTTCCAAGAAACCAGTCCTTGGCGCGGCCCAGCAGCGTCGTCACCGACCCCGCCTGCGCCGCCGCCTTGTGGCCCCGCTGGCGCGCCAGCCGGGCTTCCTCCAACAATCCCATCACGGTGGCCGAACGCGGGTTCGCCACCATGTCGCCGAGTGCTGCGCTGTACAGCGGCAGCCCGCGCCGCACCGGCTTCAGGAAGATGTCTTCGCCGAGTTCCACCATGCCCGGCATCACCGAGCTGCCGCCGGTGATGACGATGCCGCTGGACAGCAGTTCCTCGTAGCCGCTTTCGCGGATGACCTGGTGCACCAGCGAGAAGATCTCTTCGACCCGCGGCTCGATGACGCCGGCCAGCGCCTGGCGGCTCAGCATGCGCGGCGCGCGGTCGCCCAGGCCCGGCACTTCCACCTGTTCCGACGGGTCGGCCAGCAGTTGTTTGGCCACGCCGTACTCGACCTTGATCTCCTCGGCGTCCTTGGTCGGCGTGCGCAGCGCCATCGCGCTGTCGCTGGTGATCAGGTCGCCGGCAATCGGAATCACCGCGGTGTGGCGCACGCTGCCGTCGGTGTAGATCTGCACGTCGGTGGTGCCGGCGCCGATGTCGACGACGCAGACGCCCAGGCTCTTTTCGTCGTCGCTCAGCACCGCGGCGGCGCTGGCGCTGGGGTTCAGCACCAGGCGCTCCACTTCCAGGCCGCAGCGGCGCACACATTTCAGGATGTTCTCGGCCGCGCTCTGCGCGCCGGTGACGATGTGCACCTTCACCTCGAGCCGGCTGCCGCTCATGCCGATGGGCTCTTTCACCTCGTGCCCGTCGATCACGAACTCCTGCGGCTCCACCAGCAGCAGCCGCTGGTCGTTCGGGATGTTGATGGCCTTGGCGGTTTCGACGACGCGGTTCACGTCCACCGGCGTCACCTCGCGGTTGTCGCGCACGATGACCATGCCGGTGCTGTTCTGGCCGCGGATGTGGCTGCCGGTGATGCCGGTGAAGACGCCGGTGATCTTGCAGGCGGCCATCATCTCGGCCTCTTTCAGCGCCTGCTGGATGCTTTGCACGGTGGCGTCGATGTTCACGACGACACCGCGCTTCAGGCCGTGCGTGCTGGACACGCCGAGCCCGGCGACACGCAGGTCACCGTCGGGCATGACCTCGGCGGCCACCACCATCACCTTGGCGGTGCCGATGTCGAGGCCGAAAACGAGGTCCTTGTATTCCTTGGCCATGGGTTCTCTCAGTGAGTCGTCTTCACGGCCGGGGCCGTGGTCGTGACGCCGCGCAGCCGCACCGCATAGCCGTCGGTGTGGCGCAGATCGGCAAACAGCAGCGGCTGGCGGAAGCGGCCGGTCACCTGGCTGACGGTGCGCACGAAGCGCTCGGTGCGGGCCAGCACCTCGTCGGCCTCGCCGCGGCCCAGCTCGATGCTGGCGCCGTTGTCCAGCTCCACGCGCCAGGAACCACGGCCCGACAGGTGCAGCGTGCCGATCTCCAGGTCCAGCCGCTGCAGCACCGGCTGCAGCCGGCGGTACAGCGCCAGCATCTGCGCCGCGCTGCCGTCGGGGCCGGCGAACAGCGGCAGCGCTTCGTCTTCGACGTCGCCGATGTTGGCATCGAAGACCTCGCCGAAGCTGTTGACCAGGCGGTCGCTGCCACTGGCTTCTTCGTTCTGGCCCTGCCACAGCGCGGCAGCGCGGTGTTCTTCCAGCCGCACCTTCAGCCGGTTCGGCCAGATGCGCTGCACCACGGCCTGCCGCACCCAGGGCACGGCCTCGAAGGCCTCGCGGCTGGCCTTCAGGTCGACGCTGAAGAAGCTGCCGCCCTTGACCCGCGGCATCGCATTCGCGCGCACGGTGTTGATGCTGTTGCGCTGCAGTTCACCGTCCAGCTGGATGGCACGCAGCGTGAACAGCGGGGCACGTGTCAGCCACAGCACGCCGGCCGCCAGCAGCGCCGTGCCGGCCAGCACGAAGACGCCGGTCGCCACGCCGTTCATCAGGCGCACGTCCAGCGGCAGTGCCGTGGGCGCGGGGTTGAACGTGCTGGTGCGGGCCATTGTGCTCAGGCGGCCCGCGTGCTGTCCAGCGCCGCTGCGGCGACCAGCTGCACACAGAGCTGCTCGTAGCTGATGCCGGCGGCACGCGCGGCCATCGGCACCAGCGAGTGGCCGGTCATGCCCGGGCTGGTGTTCATCTCCAGCAGGAAGGGCTTGCGGTCCGACGCGCGGATCATCAGGTCGGCACGCCCCCAGCCACGGCAGCCCAGCGTGCGGTAGGCGGCCAGCGTCAGGCGCTGGATCTCGGCTTCTTCGTCGGCCGGCAGGCCACTGGGGCAGTGGTAGCCGGTGTCGTCGCTGAAGTACTTGTGCTCGTAGTCGTAGTTGCCGTCGGGCGCTGCGATGCGGATGACCGGCAGCGCGCTGGCAGCAGCGCCTGCGCCCAGCACGGCGCATGTGACCTCGACGCCTTCGATGAACTCCTCGCACAGCACGTCGGGGTCGTACTGTGCGGCGAGCGTCACCGCTGCCTGCATCTGCGAATAGCCTTGCACCTTGCTGATGCCGATCGACGAGCCCTCGTGCGGCGGCTTCACGATCAGCGGCAGGCCCAGCGCGTCGGGCACCGCGACCACGGCTTCGCGGCTGTGGCTGCCGGCGGCCAGCACCTGCCAGCGCGGCGTGGCCAGGCCCTCGGCGGCGAAGATGCGCTTCGTCATCACCTTGTCCATCGCGATGGCGCTCGCCATCACGCCGCTGCCGGTGTAGGGAATGCCCAGCAGTTCCAGCGCCCCCTGCACCGTGCCGTCTTCGCCATGGCGGCCGTGCAGCGCGATGAAGACACGGGCATAGCCCCCGTGTTTCAGCGCCACCAGCTCGCGGTCTGCGGGGTCGAAGGCATGGGCGTCGACACCTTGCGACAACAAGGCCTGCAGCACGCCGCCGCCGGACATCAGCGAGACCTCGCGTTCGGCGCTGCTGCCGCCCATCAGCACGGCCACCTTGCCCAGATCCGTCACCACCGTCGTCGTCATGTCGTCGCACCTCCAACGAGGTCGACCACCTTCTGCGGCACGCCACCCATCGAGCCGGCGCCCATCGCAATGACGACGTCGCCGTCTTTCGCGAACTCGGCAATGCGTGCCGGCAGCGCCGACACTTCGTCGACGAAGAGCGGATCGACCTTGCCGTCCACACGCAAGGCACGCGCCAGCGCACGGCCGTCGGCCGCGACGATGGGGCTTTCGCCGGCCGCGTAGACCTCGGTCAGCAGCACGGCATCGGCGCGGCCCATGACCTTGACGAAGTCTTCGAAGCAGTCGCGTGTGCGTGTGTAGCGGTGTGGCTGGAAGGCCAGCACCAGGCGCCGGCCCGGGAAGGCCCCACGCGCCGCGGCCAGCACGGCGGCCATCTCGGCCGGGTGGTGGCCGTAGTCGTCGATC
>JBASTF010001082.1:0-1740 GCA_049274755.1 Rubrivivax sp.
AGCCGCCACCGCGCCGTGAGCGACGTGTCGATCAGGGCAGTGTGATCTCCACGCCGTCGTCGCCGGCCGCGGCGGCAGCTTCCGGCGGCGGCGCCGGCGTCAGTGTGGCCGTGGTCTCGGGGTCGAAGGCCTTCTCGGCCACCACCGGCAGGTTCTTCGGCGGCGGTGCAGGCGGCAGGGCCGGCGCGGGTGCGGCGATGGCCGCGGCCTGGGCCACGGCTTTTTCGGCCAGGGTCTTGGGCTGCACACGCGGTTTCTGCCGCGGCGGTGCCGGCGGCAGCGCCATGTCGCGCCAGCCGGCGCCCCAACCCGAGCCGGCCGAACCCAGCGGCTGCACCGGAATCTTCTCGACCACACCACCGGCCTGGTCGGCGATCAACACCCCTTGCGACACCGAATTGGCCGCCACGGCGCGGCCGAAACGCCGCACCTGGTTCAGGTCCGAGTGCCAGATCTGACCTTGAGGCGACAGCCTGCCGCGGCTGTCGCGCACGATCTCGACGACGCGGAACAGCTCCGGCTGCTTGCGCTGGCGGCGGGCGAGCTTCTGCGAGAGGTTCTCCAGCAGGGCAGAACCGGTGAGCGATAGCTTGTCGTCGTCGGGCATGGCGAGGTGCAAGGCGGGCAGGCAGAAAGCTTATCGACCGCGCGTGCCGGAACATGACCTCGCAAGTGATGGGCAGCCCACGAAGCTGTCGTTGGCGTCGCTTGTGTGACGGACAGCACGCCGAAAATCGGCGACAAACTGCGACCGGGCTCGAGGAGACAACGATGGCTGAAACAAGCACTTACCGGATCTGCCCTTTGTGCGAGGCCTGCTGCGGCCTGGAGGTGAAGACCAGCGCGGGCCGCGTCGTCGGCATCCGTGGCGCCGCCGCCGACGTTTTCAGCGCCGGCTACATCTGCCCCAAGGGTTTTGCGCTGAAGGATCTGCACGAAGACCCTGATCGCCTGCGCCAGCCGCTGATCAAGCGCGATGGTGTCTTCGTCGAAGCCAGCTGGGACGAGGCCTTTGCCGAGATCGAACGCCGGCTGCTGCCGATCCGCGAACAGCATGGGCCCGACGCTGTGGCCCTGGCCATCGGCAACCCCTCGGCGCACAAGATGGGGCTGCTGCTGTACTTCGGCCGCCTGGCGAAGATGCTGGGCAGCAAAAACGTCTTCAGCGCGTCGACACTGGACCAGATGCCCAAGCAGCTCTCCAGCGGCCTGATGTTCGGCCACTGGCTGAGCATCGCCGTGCCCGACATCGAACGCTGCCGGCACCTGCTGGTCATCGGCGCCAACCCGGTGGCCAGCAACGGCAGCCTGTGGACCGTGCCCGACTTCCGCGGCAAGGCCAAGGCCTTGCGCGCCCGCGGCGGCAAGCTCGTTGTCATCGACCCGCGGCGCACCGAAACCGCCGAGGTCGCCGACGAACACCATGCCATCCGGCCCGGCGCCGACGTCTTCCTGCTGGCGGCCATGGCCACGACGCTGTTCGAAGAGCAGCTGGTGCGGCCGGGCCGCCTGGCGCCGCATCTGAGCGGCGTGGATGCGCTGCGCGACGCGCTGGCGCCATTCACGCCCGAAGCGGTGGCTCGGCGCTGCGGCATTGCCGCACCAACGATCCGCCGCCTGGCGCGTGAACTCGCGGCGGCCGAGGCCGGCTGCGTCTACGGCCGCATCGGCACCTGCACGCAGAGCTTCGGCACGCTTAGCTCCTGGCTGGTCGACGTGCTGAACGTGCTCAGCGGCCAC